>JAFXUX010000008.1 GCA_017524805.1 Candidatus Methanomethylophilaceae archaeon | reverse complement strand
TTAAATTAAAATGACAACTGGAGTGACCTCCGATCAAAAAACTCATACCAACAAAGGTGACATCATTCTACAAATGAGATGAGAAAACCTTGGCTCTTCGATTAAGAAAATAAGATGGGGATGAAGACACTCATCGCCGTCTGGACCAAGGAATCGCCCAACTCCGAAAGCCCGTCGTTAGTATACATCGCGATTGCGGTAGCAGCATTGGCTACCATAGCTGTCGTCGCTCTGGCTGTATACTTGCACAGAAGGCCTTAAGCCAAAACATCTAGGATCCGGCCCTTCGGATACCCTATGCTCGTTCAGGACTTTCGGCGGTGTGCCGGGGCCTGCCCCGCCGGGGAGATCCCTCGCCGAGCATGCGCCGGGGCACGCCCGATCGCAGGCCGGGACAGGGGTCCTGCGGAGCGGTCGGAGCACAACGGCGCCCGGAAAACCCCCCGAAAAACCGGGTGCGAAGATAGAAATATATGCGGGCGCGAGGGGGCCGTTGTCTGCCTGTCCGTGCCCCTCGCATCCGGGCCTTCTTTCAGCAATTCTTCAACAGTTCCCTCCGCCCCTGCCCGGCACATCCCCAGCAGAGGGCCAGCGTCTAGGATGTCCCGGAAACCTTGATATATGCGTAAAACAGGCCCCGGGCGGCTCCGGGCCCGTACCGGCTAAATAGACGTAAAACGGCCCAGAAGCCCGATCGATCGGCGAAGTCTCTGACCTCGGCTGGCCTATGGGGACAGGACGTCGCAGGGCATCACGGGAAATCGGCTGGCAGCCCAGGCCCGCCTCCCAAAGGACGGGGAAGACGAGATGCGACCGCGAAAGAAGGCGGAGGCGGGACCCTACTGGAAGGGCCCCGCCGGGGTTCTGGCCGGCGTGGGATCCCGTCAGGCAGTTACGCGGAACAGCCTCCCGTCGCCGTCTCCCGCGTACAGGTGCCCGGCGAGGGCCTCGGCGGTCGGGGGCAGCTCGATCCCGCTCTCGTCGAAGAAGGCAAGCCCGTGGAACGCGCCGGGGCCGATCGATGCGACCGAGATTCCGATGGTTATGGAGGAAATGGAGCCGCAACCGTAGAACGCGCGGTCGCCGATGGTTTCCGCGGAATCCGGGATGACGACTTCCGAGAGGGCAGGGCACAGCGAGAACGCGCACTTCCCGACGGACGCCGCGGAATCCGGGATGGCCGCGGAAGCCAGGGAATCGCACGCATAGAACGCATATGCCCCGATCGTCTCCAGGGAATCCCCGAAATCGACGCTTTCCAATGCGGCGCAGCGGGCGAACGCCTTCATGCCTATCTCGGATACGCTTCCGAGGTCCGCCGAGATCAGGGATCCGCATCCGTAGAAGGCCTTGGGGCCTATGTCGGAGACGGGATAATCCTTCCCGCCGTAGGACACCGAGGCCGGGACAGACAGGTGCGCCACCGGGTCGGAATAGCCGACCAGGGTGGCGTCCGCATCGCCGGACCAGTCCACCTTGTATACCAGACCGCCGGAGACGAACTCGAAGCCGTCCGCCACGCGCTGGAGCACGCAGCAGCTTCCCTCGTACGCATATCCGCCCAGGCTGCCCGCCGAAACGTCAAGGACGTTTCCTCTCTCGTCCAGGAACCTGATCCCGTAGAACGCGTTCTTCCCGATGGAGGACACGGAATCCGGAATGGCTACGCTGGTCAGCGCAGTGCAACCGCTGAACGCGCTGGCCCCTATCATGACGCCGTCCCCTGGGATGGCGACGGATGTGAGCCCGCTGCCGAAGAAGGCGTAATTCCCTATCTCCCTGAGGGCCGCGGGGAAGTCGACCGCCTTCAGGGACTGGCAGTACGAGAAGGCCTTCATTCCCACGTACTTGGCCGAATCCATGCGGACGGACTCGAGCGAAGCGCAATTATAGAACGCATATTCCCCGACGGAAGTGGCGGAGGGCATGGACACGGAGGCCAGGGAGGTGCAGCCCCAGAACGCGTTCCGTCCGATAGTCGTGACTTGGTCTCCGAGGTCAATGGAGGCCAGGGAGGTACAGCGTCCGAACGCAGCGAAACCTATGGACGTCACGAAGGGAAGGTCCGCGGTTGCCAGGGAAACGCATCCGGAGAACGCAATGTCCCCGACGGACTCAACGGAGGGCATGGATACGGAGGACAGGGAGGCGCAGTCCACGAACGCTCTGTCCCCGAGGGAAATAGCGGAAGGCATGGATACGGAGGACAGGGAGGTGCATTCACAGAACGCGTAGACCCCGACGGACTCAACAGAGGGCAATTCCACGGAGGCCAGGGAGGTGCAGCCCCAGAAAGCTCTGTCCCCAAGGGAAATGGCGGAAGGCATGGACACGGAGGCCAGAGATTTGCAGTTGTAGAACGCTCTGTCCCCAAGGGAAATGGCGGAAGGCATGGACACGGAGGCCAGGGAGGTGCAGCCCCAGAACGCTCCGTCCCCGACGGAAGTGGCGGAGGGCATGGACACGGAGGCCAGGGAGGTGCAGCGATCGAACGCATTATTCCCGATGGACGTGACTGGGCCTTCGAAGTGGACGGACTTTATCCCTTGGCCCCAAGGCACGTTAGGACTTTTAAAGTCATACATATCGCCGCTGCCTGAGATGACCAGATTGCCGGCGCCGTCGAGCTCCCAGACGAGGTCGTCGCCGCACTTCCCGGAAGGGGCCGCGTCGGAATCCCCCGGAAGCGACAGAACCGCGACGGCGATCAGGGCGAAAGCTACCACGATCAACAATGGGCCCATCTTTTTCAAGCCGCGCTCCCGCTCGGGAGCCTCTCTGTAATCTCTCATGAAATCGAATCGGCGTGGGGCCTTAAAGATTCTGCCCGCAGCCAAAGGTGGAGGCCCCGGGAACCCGGCGCCCAAAAATATACATGAGAGATACGGGGCTGGCATGCTACCTGGCAAAGATCCCTGATGCGAATATCCTCGAGTCCAGCTACCTCAAAGGACCTATGGCGGAGACGTTCATCATCAATGAGATAATGAAAACGCATTCCAACAGAGGATTGGAGACTCCGTTCTTCCACTTCAGAGCGTCGGAGAGAACCGAGATCGATCTTCTGATGCTGTACGACGGGAAAATAAACATGATCGAATGCAAATCAGGGATAACCATCAGCCCCTCGGACGCATCGGCATTCGGCAGACTGGCGACAACCCTGGGAAAAGGGGGATGCGTCGTGTGCTCCGCCGACAATCCTTATCCGATATCTGAAGGGATCTATGCGCTGCCTGTGTGGACCATCGGATGCTGAATACCGCAAATCGGCGATCTGACCCATCGTTCCGATTATCGACGGCAAAGCATAGATTTTTGGCCCGATGTACAGCGGATGACAGAAAAGAAGTGTATTTGAACTGCAACAGTTATAAAGGAAATGACGATGTAACGTCCCGTCCTTTGGAGGAAACATTCATGGTCCAACGCGAAGACGTTTACTGGAACACTTTTCTGCCCGCATTCTTCGCGAGAGTCTCCGACATCATCAAGAGCAAGATAGCCGAGGAGATGGCCCCTCTGGGGATGAACTACACCCATGCTATGTACATCATGGGCCTTACCCTTAGGGACGGGCAGACCCTCGTGGGACTGTCCGATTTCTTGGACATAGATAAGTCGAACACCAACCACGTCATGAAAACTCTGAGGGAGCAGGGCCTCGTGTATGATGACAGGCCCTCCCCGACGAGCAAGAAATACAAGGTGTTCCTCACTGAGAAGGGGAGGGCGCTGGGCCTCCACCTGATGGACTTCCAGGTGGAACTGATGAACGGCTATTTCAAAGGGATCTCCCAGGAGGAGATAATTACGCTGAGGAACATTCTGCTGAAATTCCTCAACAACATCGATCCGGACCTGGACAATTACATGATGTGCAGATATCAGGATCCGTTCTACACTTACCTCCACGCGAACATTAACGACGAGCTTCCGCTCCACGTGATGACCCATCTGAAAGAGCTGAACGAAGACGGCGACGACGATTTCGATTGAAGATCTTCAGGACTTCCAGATGAATCCCGGCGGGATCATATCCCGCCCCTGCGCGCATCCCCCGGCGGTATGGATACCACATAAGAATCTCCGTACGGCCGAGCCACGTTTATCATCGCCCCGTATCTGCGGGCCACGTCCTGGATGTTCTCGTCGTTCATCGCGCAGTCTTTGCTCCCATGGTCGTTGTAAATAATCATCCCGACCATCTTGAACTTGAACTTCCCGACCATGAGGTTCTCGATATGATCGGCCAATGCGACCGCCGCGTCATACGAGGTGGAATAGGAGACAACTATCAGGAGATCCTTCCCCTCCGGAATCAGCGACGCGCCGTGCTCGTCCATGAGCGAGACCAGCCTGTCCTCGAACATGCGGTACGCCCATGACGCCTGCTCGAAATGGACGGGAGTGGAAAGGATGAGCGCGTCGGCGTCGGAAGGGGACAGAGCATAGGAACACTGTGCGGACTGTTCTCCTGCATATTCCTGCTGGTGTTCTGCGGGCAGCAGCAGGAGTGGACGCTTTGGGTAGGAGTCGTCATCTGCGTGGTGGGAAGCTTCCTGCTAGTCAGCGAATCCCCCGAATCGATGGAATCCACCCGCAAGCACAGGGAGTGAGAGCCATGATGGAAGGAAGGCCCCTCAAATTCAGGATACTGGAGCGCCTATACGACGGCAGATCGTACTGGAGCTACGAGATCGTGCCCCTCATAATGGAAGACTACGGAATGACCACCGATTACGAGCGCGACTGCGTGAACTTCGACATGATAGAGATGGCCACCGCCGGATTCATCCGCACCGAGAAGACGGAGCTGGACAGCGAAGGAAAATTCCGCAAAGACAGGCCGGTCTTCCTCTACTCGATAACCGATGCGGGGAAGAAGCAGTTCGAATGGCTCGTAGGAAACATAGGAGGCGATGCGAAATGAGCAACTGGGACATCTGGCTGGACTACTTCAAGGAGGGTTTGATACCTTACTCCGAATACCTGTGGATGGCTCTGATCGTCGGCATATGCGGGTATGCGCTGTACAAATCACGCAAGATAGTATCTGAGTTATGACGCTAAACCCTTTAAAACATCCATGATTCCTCCCGGCTTGGGTCCGCTTCCCGCGGGCTCGGGCCGACATCTCCCTGATTTTAAATTCGTACTATAGTTCTATCTATATAACTATAGGGTCATGGAATCGATCCTGATCGAAAACTAGAACAAATCTGGGTTGTAATACTATAGTTCTATGCTCAGACCCCAAATCAATTGTCTCCGGCCAGCTCGGCCCCCAGCATCCCGACCATGTAAATCGGAAGGTAGGTGATATCCCCATCAATCTTCAGATCGGAAGAATGGATCACATAAGCTTTCCTGATGTGCGGCCGGTAGCGCTCTATGAAACGGTCCAAGGATCTGTGCCTCGCCGAATTCCCGGACTTGACTTCTATAGGTGTAACTTTCCTTCCGCCGACAACGAAATCCACCTCGCCGACGTGCTTGTCATCTGTATAGAACCTGGAGAACCTCAGGTCGATCCCGCACGAGACCAGCTCCTGGGACACCGCATTCTCGAAAAGCATCCCCTCATTCATGCCGAGCTTATCGCGGATGAAAGCCCCTCTGACATCGGCCCTTTCCAGTACGTGTTCGTTGAAAGCTTGGGTCAGCAGAAGCCCGGTATCCAACAGATAGCATTTCATCGACGTCTCATCGATCGTCAGATCCAATGCGGTCTGGACATCTCTGACGCCTTTGCATATGTTGCAAATGCGCGAATCCTCCAGCCACATGATGCTGTCCAGATAATCCGACGTCCTGCTTCCTTTCTTGACGGCGCCTGGGCGGAATCTCTTCTCATGACGGCTCAGCATCGCTGGGACAAGGTCGAACAGCCTCTTAGCCGTGTTTCCCTTGTTTACCGGTATCTTTCCCAGATCCTCGTGGTAAAGATCGAGAATGCCGTTTTTCACTTTTTCGACATCGGAATATCTCTGGGTTTTTTTGAACCTCGATACCGACTGCGGCATCCCGCCTACCACCATGTATGTTTTGTAAAGTTCGGTGAGCTGCCTGTGCATCGCGCCTATCGGCTCCATACCATCGAAACTGTGCTTTGCCAACTCCCATTTCTTGGATTCGCCCATCGCCATGCAGAACTCACGGAAATCCATAGGATGCATCTCTAAGCGATACTCCTCGGAGGGAATCATGATCTTGGAGGAAGCGCATGAGAGCGTTATCAGAGAGCCCGTCTCGATATACCTGTACCTTCCATCCTCAACCAGACCTTTGATCATCTCGCGGGCTTTGGGATAACGCTGAACCTCGTCGAAGACTATTACGCTTTCACCGACATAAAGGTCGACCGAATAAATCGCCTGCAACTCCGTGAACAAGCGATCATAATTGTTCCAATGCCTTTTAAAAACTTCGATCGTCCCGGGACGGGGATTGTAGAAATCGATTATCATTGCCGTACGGTATTCTTTCCTCGAGAATTCCCTGGCGACCGTGCTCTTGCCTACCCTTCTAGCTCCTTCTATCAGCAAAGCATAGCTGTCGCTCCAGTTATTTTTCCACTCGAGCATTCTGCCATAAATGCTGCGATCGAAGATTTCCTCGGGCATAATATTGAATCGACGTGTTTGCTAAATACATTTCCCCGGATTGTAAAACAGGTTTTATGTACATTTCCCCGAATTGAGAATATAGTCGTAGATACATTTCCCCGAATTGAGAATATAGTCGTAGATACATTTCCCCGATTTGGAAAGGAATCTTTAACAACACATCCGAACCCTGAAAAATCAAACTAAACATTATATGAAACAAGTTTGTTCTTATCCACTCATAACCAACCGACGAAAAGTAGCGGTGTCAACCGACGAAAAGTAAAATTTTACGACATGACATCAAGATATGACTCTCAAACACGAAGACTGCATGCACAGTGTCATGACGGTGCCATCGCTTTAAACTAAAGACCCCATTCTTACCTGTGATCATTTACAGCGAAACCAAAGATAAATTCATCGAAGACCTCGAGAACGGCACCCTTGACGAAAAAGTCTGCGACCTGATGAGGAACAGGTTCGGAAGGGAGACCCCCAAATCCGAATTGAACTCGTGGAAGAATTCTCTGTCTACGGTCGGCATGTGCATCCTCATGTCTGAAATACCGGACGATTCCGGCATCGCCATAGAATACAACATCCCGTACACCTCCAAACGTGTGGATCTTATCGTTACGGGGTTGGATGGGGATGACATAAGCAACGCTGTGATCATAGAGCTCAAACAATGGGAATCGGCCGAATGCGTGGCTGACAAAGACGGGATAGTCCGCACGTTCATCGGGGGCGACATAAGGGAGACTGCCCACCCATCCTATCAGGCATGGTCATACGCGATGGCCATCGCCGATTTCAATGCGGATGTGCAGGACATGGGAATAATGCTTCACCCCTGCGCCTATCTCCACAACTATCCCCTGTCAGAAAACGACCCCATAATCGACAGAACGTACGAGAGGTACCTCAGAGAGGCGCCTTTGTTCGCAAAATATGACAAGAAGAAACTGGAAGATTTCCTGAGGAAGTATATCAAGAAAGGCGACGGCAAGGAAACTATCTTCCACATCGATTCGGGAAGGCTGAGGCCGTCCAAATCCCTTCAGGACGTGCTGGCTTCCATGATGAGAGGCAATATCGAATTCACCCTTCTGGACACTCAGAAAGTAGTTTTCGAGGAGGTTCTGCGCTCTGCGAAGCAGATTGCCAAATCGGATTCCAAGCGCACGATTATAGTCAAAGGAGGCCCCGGGACCGGAAAATCTGTTCTGGCGATCAATCTCCTCTCAGAGCTGATCGGCCTCGGCATGTCCGCCTCGTACGTATCCAAGAACGCGGCGCCGCGCAACGTCTACAACCAGAAACTCAAAGGCACTATGAAGAAGAGCCGCGTTGACATTCTTTTCTCCGGCTCGGGCGCGTTCACATCCCCCTTGAGCGAGAACAGATTCGATGTCCTCCTTGCCGACGAAGCGCATCGTCTCAACGAGAAAAGCGGGATCTACTCGAATATGGGAGAGAACCAGATCATGGAGATAATCCGCGCATCCAGGCTGTCGGTTTTCTTCATAGACGAGGATCAGATCGTTACCACGAAGGACATAGGCACCGTGGAAGAGATAAGAAAGCATGCCAGATCACTTGGCTCGCAGGTATACGAGACAGAACTCGACTCGCAGTTCAGATGCTCCGGATCCGACGGATACATCTCTTGGCTGGACGATGTGCTGGGAATACGCGAGACGGCCAATCCCCTGTGGGACGAATCCTATGCATATGACTTCCGCCTGTTCAGCGACCCCAATTCTCTGAGGGATGCGATAGCCGAGAAAAATCTGAAGGACAACAAGTCAAGGCTGGTCGCGGGATACTGCTGGAACTGGATAACGGCAGGCAAGGATGACCCTTCCGTTCACGATATCATACTGGGAGAATACGGCTTCGAGATGAGCTGGAACTTGGGGTCCAGCCAGACGTGGGCGATAGATCCGGATTCGGTCAACGAAATCGGATGCATACACACATGCCAGGGGCTGGAATTCGATTACGTCGGAGTGATAATCGGCCCCGATCTCAGATTCGAAGACGGACACGTCGTCACAGACGTATCGAAAAGGGCGAGAACCGATCAGTCCGTGAAAGGAATCAAAAAACTCCCTCCAGAAGAAGGGGAAAAACTGTCTTCGAAAATCATCAGGAACACATACAAAGTCCTCATGTCGAGAGGGATGAAAGGCTGCTACGTGTTCTGCTGCGACAAGAATCTTAGCGACCATATCGCCTCCCGGATGAGGCAGCGTAATTGATTTCATACCCATTCTGAGCCAGCCAAGATAAGCCGAGACGGGATCGGCAGGATCTCCCCCGCCGAACCCGTCCGTTTCAATTGATGCCGTCCTTACGGAGGAACTTGGGGCCCTTCCAGGACCAATCTCCCATCAGATGCATGAGCGCAGGCACGATGAAAGGCACGACCACCAATGAATCCACGAGAATGGCCACGCCAAGGGCGAACCCTATCTCCTGGAGCATCGCGGACCCGGAGACCAGCATCGTGAGGAACGTCCCGCCCATGATCAGCCCGCAGAGAGCGATGATTGGGCCGGATCTGATCACGGCGTTCTTGATGGCCTCATCGTTGGACATCCCTCTGATTTTGCCTTCCCTGATGCGGGTTGTGAGCAGGATATCATAATCCATCCCCAGTCCGAGGCATATGACGAACAGTATGATGGGGACCATCCACACTATGTCGATACCCAGAATTCTGGAGAACACGATCTGCAGAAGCCCGAGGGTCCACACCACGCTCATTATGATCGTGGCCAGCGAACGGACCGGCGTCAGATACGATCCGAGCACCAAAAACAGCAGGACGAATATCAGGACGACGACGGCTATCTCGATGAGAGTGAACTCGTGGCCCACGACTTCGGAGATATCGTAAAGAATGGCACCGGTGCCGGTCACCCAAGATCCTTTCGCCCATCCTGACCCGTCGCCTACGACCGAGGACATCACGTCCCTCATCCCGCCTATCGAATCCATCGACGCCCTGGACATGGGCTCATCTTTGACCAGGACCATCATGCGGATGTACTTCCCGTCGTCGGACACGAGCCCGGCGCCTATGTTGAGGGAGTAGTCGATCATAGAGGCTATTGTGCTCCCCAAAGCGGGGACGTTGGCGGAGACCGCCTCGGGAGGAAGGCCCCAGCCATAGCTATCGAACATCTGGGTCAGCGAAGACGATATGGGCTCCGGGACTGCGGAGACCGCCGCCCTGTTGACCATCTCGACGGTTATCATGGACTCGGGGACGCCTTTGACCAGTATCGCTTTGTAGGCGGCGCCGTAGATGGCTCCCCAAAGGGTGTCGTCAGGTTTTATGTCCCATCCGTAGGTCCCGAACAGCCTCTCTTCGAGCTGCATCGAGACGAGATCGGGCATCTGGTCCGTTATGGCCCTGTTGACCATCTCCGCGGTTATCATGGACTCGGGGATGCCTTTCCCCTGTATCGCCTTGTAAGCGGATTGGTACATCGCCGCCCAGGACATGGGGGACATGGCCGTACTGATGTTGCCGTCGGACGAAACAATTTTTGCGGCGGAAGCTGCGGACCCGGCGAGAACCTCCCTGCCGTATTCGGTCCAGACCAAAGTCCCTAAGCCTTCCATCGGCAGCGGCGATATCTCGGCTGCTTCGGAACCGACGTCCACCACCACGTACGAGGGCATGATCATTCCTCCGTCAGCGTTCTCGGTTATGACCTGGATGCCCTCTTTGCCCTCGCTGTCGGGCATGACGCTGATCATGTCGAAGGAATCCTCGGATGTCACTGCGACATACGCCAATGGCACCGTGAGCAGGATTACCGCGATTACTATGGCTTTGGAATGCTTCAGTGCTATGTCGGCCGCGCGCGTGTAATATGACTTGCTGAAGTTTACCGCCTTAGCATAGGAGCCTTTGCGGGTTCCGGCCTTGTAATAATCGATGGATCTGGGCCAAAACACCTTGTCGCCTATCAAAGACAGCACAGCGGGAATCAGCGTGAGAGCCGCGGCCATAGCCATCACTATGCCCAGAGCGAGGATTATCGCCATGGAAGACAGAAGCGAGAACGTGCAGAATGACATGACAGCGAATCCGATTATCACGGCGAGACCGGATGTGAAAACAGATTCCCCTGCCCATCTGACCGCATCGGTTATCGAATCCTCTTTGGAGGCCCCCTTCTTGCGCTCCTCTCTGTATCTGGACACTATGAACACAGAATAATCGCATCCGGCTCCGAGCATGGAGACCAGGACTATGACCTTGGTCACATAGAAAATGTCCAGGATCATACCCAAACCATAGATGAGCGCCAGGACGATACCGTAAGCGGCCCCCACGACCGCAGGGGGAATGATGGCGGTGCAGATGGTCCAGAAGAAGAGTGCGAGAAGGGCGAAGATCAGAATCACCGAAAGGGGATCTATGATCTGGACGTCCCTGCTGGCCTCCTGCATGGTATCATACGAAATGGCCGCCGCGCCGGTGACGTAAGTCTTCAAGCCGGAAAGTCCGGCATCCGCTTTTGCGTCGGACACTATGCCCCTCAGAGTCCCTACCTCATCGGTAACGGCTTTGCCTTCGGGGAACTCGAACGCGACAAGACAGATCCCGCTGGCGGAACCGTCTTTGGAGTAGGAGCCCATGGCCATCGTCGTGACCTCGGAACCGTACCTCTCCTGCACCCTCTTGTCCAATGCGCCGGACGCTATGAGTTTATCCTGTATCTCGGCGAGCTGATACGCATCCGAATACGGGACCACCAAAATCGCTTTGGCGGAGATCCCGTTTGAGAAATGCTCATCCATCAGCCCGTTCCCTTCGGTGGATTCGCTGTCGAACCCGCCCATGGACGTCATGTCGTAGTTCAGAACGCTCTCAGACTGCAGCGCGAACGGCACCGCAATGATCAGAGCGACGATCCACACGGCGACGATCGCCTTGGGATGCTTCTGAACAGATTTAGAATAACTGTCGAACGTGTAATCACCTTTTTTGACTATGTTCAAAAATGCATATTATTTAATGTTTTTGAACGTGTCCAAATAATTATGCCCGAATCGCAAAAAGGTAACTCCAACAGCCTTAACTATGGACTAAGCTTGGAGTCTGATGGCTACCAAGATGAACCATGACAGGAAAAGATCGGGCAAAGGCGAAGAAACCCGCCGCCGCATAATCGACGCGTCCGTGGTTCTTTTCCTGGATAAGGGCTACGAAAAGACGACCATCCGCGAGATAGCTTGGAAGGCCGGGGTCCTTCCCGGAAGCGTTTACAATCTATTCAAAAACAAAGACGAGGTCTTCGCGGAGGTCGTATCAGAAGCTCTCTGGGATTCCATCCGCGAATCCAAGGAATGCCTCCCGAAAAACTCGAGCCTGACCTCGATACTGAGTTTCCCCATATTCCTGCAGATCTATGCGGCGTCCAAATCCCAGCATATCGCAAGCCTCATCGGAACGATATACAGGAAATGGGACATCAAATAGAGATCTCTGAAACCTCTGATAGACTGGATCAGAGACACGGAAGAGGGAAACGGGATAACCGGGATGCCAGACTTCAATATCAAGGTGCACGCATCGCTGGGCGCTCTCTCTTCCGCTATCGAATGCTTCGAAAACAACCCGGATGGCACCGAACTCCGCTCTGCGATGATGGTCGTGGGAGAGGTATTCCACAATCTTTTCGGGACTGACGGCAACCTGGAATCCCGGGTTGACCAGATGATTTCTCTGTTCGAGAACAACAAGATTGTGATATGTGGGGTCGCCATCTGAAAGACGGACAACAGCCGTGAAGGGACCTTTGCTTCTCCACAGATCAGGGTTTCGCTCCGGATTCCCGGGATCTCAGAAATGCAACTGCCCAATCTAAAACTCGACTTGGATGCCTGACGCAATCGTTTGCCGCATGCAAAACAATCGAAAGGCTGCTGAGTGATGGAAGTGCTCTGACTTAGCCATCAGCCGGCCCGCCATCCGAACTCATTTTTTCGGATGCACAAAAGGCTCGCAGCCCCTGGTGAATCTGCACCCTTTGGAACGGTAGTTGCTGCATCCATAGAATCTGTGTCCGTTCTGATTTGTTTTCAGAATCATCGCCCCTCCGCACAGCGGACAGGTCATCCCCTCTTTCTTCCCATAGACGTTGCCCATCGGAAACATCTCTTTGAAGAAATCTGATTGGTGACCGTTCTGGGAAACAATATACACAGCCTCTTTTGCTCTGGTCATGGCTACATAGAACAGCCTGCGTTCCTCGTCGATCTGGCTGTTCTCCCCGACCAGAAGCATCGGGATGACGGCCGGCTCTTCCCTTATGCTGGGGAATCCGTATCTTCCGGACCTATTGTTGACAGAAAAAACGACATCAGCCTGAAGCCCCTTGGACGAATGGATAGTCATGAACTTCATGTCCAGATCCGGGCGCGGATCATAGCTTATGGTCTTAGAACTGTCCGAGATGTTTTGTTTCCATCCGAATCCGCCGCCGCTCAGCAGCCTCACGTCATGGTTGTATCTCCCCAGGAAAAGAACGCTTTTCCCGTTTTCCAAAAGCACCAGCCTCCTTCCTATCTCCTCGCGGATCTGGATGTCGTCGTCCTTGGATATGAAGTAGACTTTGCCGTCCTTGCCACCCATACCGACAAGATTTTTTCTGATCTGACGGCTGTTCCTGCAAACGAATTCGCTGCTCTTCCTCAGGATATCACCTGAAAAGCGATAGGTCCTCTCGATTTTGCATATAGCAGAGGGACCCCAATATCTCTCGAAATCCAGGATGTACGAGACATCGCATCCGTTGAAACGGTATATGCTCTGCCAGTCATCGCCGACGCAGAACAGGCGGTAATCCTTAGACCTGCGGAGAGCGCTGAGCAGATTGTATCTGGACCTCGAAAGATCCTGATACTCGTCCACGATGACATACTTGTATGGATGGAGGAACTTCCCCTCGCGGACGCGGCTCGCGGCCATATTCAGCATGTCCTCGAAATCGATCTCGCCGTTTTTTTCCAGGGCAGATTGGTACGCTTCGTAGATCGGCTTGAGGACTGCTTCCATCCTTTTCAGCGACCTCCTATCGCTTAAGCGATCGGGCTTGGGATATACCTCGTCCCAAGGTTTTCCGAATCCCTTTATGAGGAGGATGGCGGTCGCAAAAGACATCGCCAGAGATCTGAGCGTCTTCCCGTCCGATCTAACGGCCCTGTCGAATATCGATTCCGGAGGTTCCGGCGCAAAAACTATCCCCGAAGATCTGAGCTCGGACTCGAGTTTGTCAAAGATCGTCCCCTCAGAACGCTCGTATGCGTACAGCTCTATCAGATGTGTACCGTTCTTGCGATGGGTCTGCCTCTTCCATTCTATTCCGCTCTTGTACTCATCAGCCGCATTAGGATCGCGGTCTATCATAAATTTGGCGACGTTGCCGTTGCGGTCGGTCCCGAAGTACTCGATGTAGATGTCAGTACCGTCGATATGGAAATCCGGGTGATACTGACCATATCTGGAATCGGCGGTATCGACGCGATATGATCCCTCGTAGGTGTACGGGACCCCGTTCATAGCCAGATAATTGGCGATATCGGCCTCCCCGAAGCTTTTGACCCTCTCCCCTTTCAATGTGATCAGCGGATTCTCCTTCAAGTACTCGATTAGTTCCGAACTGTCTTCGAACCTGCCCTCGTCCTTGACTGATTCGAATTCGTATGCTATGTATTCATTCAGATTGCGCATGAATCTGGCATCGCCTTTTCTGCGTCTGATTTCCTCTGCGATGAACTCATCGACCTTGATTTTGGAGACCTTTGGAACGGTGCCTTCGGAGGATGCGATTATCTTCAGCCCCAGACGATGGAATGTGTAGACGTCCACGCGCTGGCCGGCCTCCGCGATGATGCGTTTCCTGAGATCGTCCACCGAGGCATTGGTGAATGAAAGGGCTAGAATCTCCTCCGGAAGAGCCTTGCCAGATCTGAGAAGATGCTTCACCAAACCTACCGTGGTGGTAGTCTTGCCCGTCCCTGCACCGGCGATGACGAGCCTGGATCTGACATCATATGCGATGGCGGCAAGCTGCTGCTCATCCAGATCATAGCCTTCCAGAGGATTGATGAGCTTGCCGACTTCCACGGATTCGGACCGCAAGAGTTCCTCGTTATGCTTTCTGAGGAGCCCAGGATAATCATCGTAGATCTCACGGAAAGCGTTGAGATTCTTCTTCAGTTCCTTGTTGATCAATCCCAAAGCCGACGTGAGCTTCCCCATCTTGCGGCGGATATCGCTGTCCAATTGCGCATAACCATTGGACAGAGATGAAAAGCCGCCGGGATCGATGAATTCCTTTTCTTCCAAACGTGAAGACATCTCGGCAACGGCGGCGATTGCCCTATCGCTCAATTCGCGATCTCTGTTCTTCATGCTTCTGGCCACCGCTTCAGTGCATTGCTCCTGGACGGGATGCAATGGTGCGATAATATGTTTCGCAGATAGTGATCTATGGTATCCTATCGCTGATGCTGCGGACGGAAACCTTCGGACACCGATTGGCATGACATGATTCTCGTCATCACATTTCCCGGATCGGAAACCTCTGATCGATAATAATCGCATTCTCCATGGAAAATGAAAGCAAGCTGACTCCCAGGCCCCTTAAGCTGTCCGTACCGTCGCCGCATCAGCCTGCCTATAAGACACGTCATGTATATGGGAAGATAGACTATCCCGTTTTCCTCCCTCAGATTCTTTCCGGAGACCACGATCCCACGATCCACATCGGTTTTGTGCCTCTCGATGAAAGCGTCCAAGGAAGCGTGAGAAGAAACTGATGATGATTTCACCTCTATGGGGCAGACCTTCTTGCCGGAAGGGATCAAAAAATCAACCTCATAATTATGCTTTGAATCCTTCTTGGGGAAAGTATGGTAGAACAGCTTATATCCTGCCGCAGTCAGAGCTTGGGCGACCGCGTTCTCATACACATAGCCGAGATTTGCCGGGAGCCTCCCCCTCACCAACGAGGAGTATATCCAATTGTACGAGAAATCCCTGTCGTAAAAGCAGAGGGTGACGAACAGTCCGGTATCTTCCAGATACAATTTGAAGAACTCCAACTCCTGGGTCATCGGCAATCCGATGCGGGGATCGTCGACATGCATGCTGCGCTGCACCGTCTGCGAATCGGCCATCTCCGATATGCGCCCGATCTCCCTTCTCATACTCTTGCCTTTGATTCTGAAGCGCATGCTCTGGCGCGAAAGCTCAGACGGGATAGACATGAAATACAGCCCAAGAGAACCTGTGGGATCGATCTTGCGGAAATCGTCGATATACAGGCCGATTATGTCCCTCTTGACCCTGTCGATCTCCTGATAGCTTCTGCCGCCGACGAATGATCTGACAGCCTGGGGCATCCCCCCGACCGCGACATATTCATTGAAACGGACCATCATTTTGTGATGGATCGAATCGGGCAGAGGCTTTCTCCCATCCAAATCCTGCTCCAACATTCTGTAAGAATGGTTGCCGCAAGCCCACAGAAATTCCTCGAAATCCATCGGATGCAGTTTCAGCCTCTCTTCCTCGCTGGGTATTCTGATATCCTTCACATTTTTTCTGATGGAAATCAAAGAACCGATCTCGATGTAATCGTATCTGCCGTCCCTGATCAACGCCCTTATCGACTCTCTCGCCCTCGGAAATCTCTGGACCTCATCGAAGATTATGGCTGTGTCGCGCTCTCTGAATTCCACCCCGGTAAGAAGCTGAAGCCCTCTCAGGAGACGGTCGACATCGCTGAGATCATCGAACAATGCGTTGATCTGCTTGTTCTCCTCCGAAAAATCGATCAGCACATACGAATGATATTCTTTGCGGGCGAACTCCTCCACCAAAGTGGATTTTCCCACGCGCCTTGCCCCTTCCACAAGGATAGCGGTACTGCCTTTGGACCTCTCTTTCCATTCTTTCAAGGCCGCATAAGCTTTCCTTTCGAATATCGGGCTGTTATCCGAGGAGTCGCCTTCCATATTTCCCTCTATGTCATGGATGGTATTTGTCGATTTTCCCTGAATTTTTAGAATGATAATTGTATGATTTCCCTCATTTTTATCTGGGATGAATGTCGATTTTCCCTCTGATCATATGACATATCAATGGTGGCCAGCACATGCCCGGGCGCGACTGCTGGATGACGCCAAAACTGAGACTAGACGGTCAGGAATCGGCTTTCTCAACCTTATCCTGTATCCCGTCGCCCGGCTTCTCGTACATATATTTCCTTCCGAGCGGGATGAGCATACCCCCTATGGCGTTGCCCAATGCCACGACCAGTATGAACGCCAGCGCATCCAAATTGAAGACCATCCCGGAGCAGAAATAGAACATGTCCGCGATGCTGTGCTCGAATCCCGCGAGAATGAACACAGGGACGCAGAAGAACGTCGGCACCAAACCCTTCCCGTGTTTGTACGTGTCCGCGGCTATGAACATCAGCATGCCGCACATGACGCCCTTGAACAGCGTCGGCAAGAACTCGAACGATTCCAGTTTCCTGAGGGCGAGAGCTTCCGCCCCTTCCATCGGGATCATGAGGCCCACAGCCAAAGTTCCGATGAAATTCCCGACCAGGATCAGCGCCACTTTCGGTA
This sequence comes from Candidatus Methanomethylophilaceae archaeon, assembly GCA_017524805.1. Taxonomy (NCBI): domain Archaea; kingdom Methanobacteriati; phylum Thermoplasmatota; class Thermoplasmata; order Methanomassiliicoccales; family Methanomethylophilaceae; species Candidatus Methanomethylophilaceae archaeon. The sequence continues at coordinate 174,456 of JAFXUX010000008.1, read as the reverse complement.
TGAAGGAGCGGTCATTCTCCACGATGTACCCGACTTTCCCGGTGTAAAGATCGAAGCCGTACAGCAGGATTGTGGACAGACCGACGGCGAACAGGATCGCCCCGACCCATTTCACCTCGCATCCTACGTAGACGCAACCGCCTATGCTGATGCACACTCCCGCGAGGATCGCCCGGACAAGACACTTGGAGACGCTGCCTTCCATGGTATACTTGGCTCATATGAAAGAATCCGATTAAAAACCTTGTCGGGGACTTTTTATAATTAGGAAACTCTGGAGCGGACGATCCCCATGAAAGGTGATCTGTCCACCCTCAAGAAGATATGCAGATACGCCTCAACGGTAATGCTGGCCGGGAGTCTGATCCTCGCCGCCGCCATAGCCGCGACCGTCGTCCTCTGGATAGGCTCCGCCGCGGGATATGCGCCGTTCTCCGATGCCCTGGCGGCATGGATTGGGGTGGATTCGGTCTCGGGGCAAGGCATCTACGCTCTCCTGGAGATGCTTATAGTCCTCTCTCTGGGGGCCGCCACATCGTTCTGCCTTTACAAGTTCATGCGCTCGATCTACTTGGAGCACAGCCCTTTCACCAAAGGGAACGTAGACTCCATGCGGATGCTGTCCAAAACATACCTGGTCGTCTCGATCCTGATAGCCGCCTGCGATTGGATGTCCCGCAAGAACCTGACGTCGGCGATGATCCTCTTCTTCGGATCGATAATGGTCGGCGTCGTGGTGTACTGCCTCGCGCTGGCCTTCCGCTATGGTGCGGTGCTTCAGAAAGAATCGGATGAGACCCTGCGAGGCGGAAATGGCTATTATACTGAGGCTAGACAGGGTAATGGCGGACAGGAAGATGTCCCTGAACCAGCTCGCGGAGAAGGTCGGGATATCGAACGTGAACCTCTCCAACATCAAAACGGGAAAGATCTCCGCCATAAGGTTCTCCACCCTGAACGGGATATGCAAAGCCTTGGACTGCCAGCCGGGGGACATCCTCGAATATGTGGAGGACGAGGATTGACCTCATGCCTCCGAAGCGATTTCCTTCTCCATCCTCTTCCTTCCGAACAGGACCGAATCCATGAACGCCACCCACAGGACTTCGACGACGATCGAGGTCGCTATGGCAACCATGGCTATCGGAGCCAGGCCGGTGGGTCCCAGGACCGCCATGCAGGTGGCTATCGCTATCCCCTTGTTCTTGTACGAAGTCATGAGGATGTCTGTGACCCTCTGGGACCAGTGGATCCCTATCTTCTTCTCGACGACTTCCACCCCGATTCCGAGGCCGAACGACCTGAGCGCGGCGATGAGCAGGAATGCGGCGAATATCCAAGCGTCGCCGGCGAACTTGGTGGAGCCGACGGACAGCCACACGAGAACGAATATGCAGCAGTTCAGGAAGACCGCCATATAATCCTTGTTCATATTGACCTTCGTCAGGAGCCTGGACAGGATCAGCGGAACTGCGATCAGCTCTATGACCGTGATGAACACGTTCGTCATGTCCACCACCTCTCCCAAAGCTATCCACACTATGAACGGGATCCAAAGGAGCGCGAGAACGTAGACGACGATGGTCCCTCTCATCGCGTGCTCCATATCGCCGTTCAGGATGTACGACAGCGGGCCGACGGATGCGGCGAAAGGCGTGGCCGCGATGAACACAAGACCCATCGCCTGGCTGCCGAACTCGGTATCTTTGAGAAGGAAGTACCCTGCAAGAGGGATCAGAGACGATATCACCAGACCCAGAATAACCGCCCTGAGGACGGATCTGCTGTGGGTCACCGGGTTCAGATTCTTGTATGGGATCCTGGACAGAGATACGGTGAGCATCACTGCGAGTATAATGACAGTCAGATTCGAGCGGACGTCCGCCGTGAGGACGCCCCCGGGGAACGCCCCGCCGAAATTGGTGGCCAGCGCAACGACCAGCGCCAGAGTCATCATGAAGGCGCTGCTCTTCAGCAATGTGATCGCGGACATCGGCGCGAGGATTATTATTATTCATTTTAAATTTATCGATAATCGTTAAAAAATTAATCTTCGTCGGTACGAAACGGTTTTTAGCATGAAACCATACGGTGCCCCATGGCAGGGGTGAAGCCGGTCAAGGCCGGATGGTACAACGTTTTCAGGCCGTGGACGCTTCACGGAGCCGTGGTTCCCGTGCTGATCGGCGGGGCCGTCGCCCTCCATGACGGGAAATTCGATCTGCCGATATTCATCCTGATCGTGATCGGCGGGATCCTTCTGCAATCCGCGGCCAACATACTGAACACATACGGGGATTTCAAGAAAGGGACCGACACCGTCGAGAACGAGACGAGATCTCCGGAGCTGGTCACCGGCAAGCTGAAGCCGAAATCCGTTCTGATGGCCGGGGTCGCCTGCCTAGGTATCGCGTGCCTTCTCGGGCTGGTTTTCATCTGGCATTCCGGATGGGACATACTGGTATACGGGCTCCTCGGGGTGATCGGAGCCGGGACTTACACCCTGGGCATCTCATACAAGTACCTCGGGATGGGGCAGATCAGCGTCTTCTTCCTGATGGGAATCCTGATGCCTCTGGGCACGTACTGCGTGCTGACCGGGGAGCTGTTCTCCACGGAAGTCTTCCTTCTCTCGCTGCCGAACGCGTTCATGATCACCGCGGTCCTCTCCGGGAACGAGATGCGCGACTACGACGAGGACAGGAAAGCCGGGGCGAAGACCCTCTCCCAGCATATGTCTTACGAAAACGGGATGAAGCTTTACCTGTTCGAGAACGCCATAGCCTTCCCGATCCTCCTGGCTCTCATCCTCGCGGGATGCGCACCTTTATGCTGTGCTCTCGCTTTCCTGACGCTGTACGACCTGCATAAGCTGATCGAGAACGGCAGGAACGCCCGCGACGACCCCCACGCCGGGTTCATGCTCGTGCCGCTGGCATTCAAACTCAACTGGCACTTCGGCGTGCTGCTGGTCGCCGGATATCTGATTCAGTACTATGCGCTGCCCCTGGTGATGTGATGGCGGAAGAAGAGCTCAAAAAAGGGAACCAGTTCGAAGGCAAGGAGGAATACGTCAAGGACGTCTTCACCGAGATTGCCGACTACTACGACGAGATGAACGACATAATGTCCATGGGAATGGTCCAGGGCTGGCACAGATTCATGATGAAGAAAGCCGGGGACATATCCGGGAAAAGATGCCTGGACGTCGGGACTGGGACCGGAGAGATAGCGTTCCACGTTGCAAGGAAGGCCGGGCCCGGATCAACAGTCATCGGGGTGGACATCACGCCGAGGATGCTGGAGCTCGCCGAGAAGAAGGAGAAAGACCTCGGCCTCCCCGTGAAGATCGACTGGAGGGTCGGAGACGCCCTTAACCTGGATTTCGAGGACGATTCCTTCGATCTGGTCACATCCGGCTACATGCTCAGGAACGTCACCGACATCCTGAAGGCGGTCTCGGAGATGCACAGGGTTCTAGCCCCCGGCGGAAAGGTCGTAGTCGCCGAGCTCTCCAAACCTAAGAACGGGGTCGTCCGCTATTTCTACAACATCTACATGAAAAGAATCAAGAAATACGGCCGCAAATACGACAAGGGAGAATCGATCGACGGCAGGCAGCCGGCATACGATTGGCTCACGTCCTCGATCGAAGGGTTCCCTTACGGCGAGGACATGGTCAAGATCTTCAGGGAAGCCGGGTTCGAGAACGCGAGATACCACGTCAAATCTTTCGGGGCAGTCAACATCTACGTGGCATCCAAATGAAAGAATACTCCCTGTACATCTTCGACTTCGACAACACGCTGTTCGACACCAGCATCGGCCTGAAGATAATCCTTGACAATGCGATGCAAGAGGTCGGCCTGGAGTATGACCACTCCAGATTCCCGGAGTTCGCTGGCCTATCTATGGAACAGATGTTCGACAAGTTTGTAGTGGACGAATCAAAGCGCGATGCGTTTTATGGGAAGTTCATGGAGATAGTCCGCTCCGACGCGTACATGGCCGCGGAGCCTTTCCCGGAGACGGAACGTGTTCTGAGGGAGCTGAAGGCCCGCGGGAAACACATTGCGATAGCCTCCGGCAAATACAGGTACAAAATCGTGAGGCTGATGGAGAAATACGGCATGGGAGACCTGCCCGAAGCCATAGTCGGCTATGAGGACACAGATCTCCACAAGCCTTGCCCGGACCCCATCCTGCTGGCGATGTCCTATTTCGACGTCCCGAACGGGGATGCGATCTACGTGGGCGACGGCCCCCATGACCCGGTCGCCGCAAGATACGCCGGGATCGACTCGGCGATAGTCAACAGACGCAACGGCCTGTGCCCGGACGGCATCCCCTGCACATGGGAGATAGAATCCCTCGGAGGGCTTCTTCACCGATCCTGCGCGTTCAGCCTCATGAGAAGCTCATAAGCCGGCTCATAACCGGCCTGGGCCGCCTTCGCGAGCCATTCCGCCGCCTCTCTGGTATCCAAGGATGCCTGCCCGGAGAGCCCCATGGCGCCGAGGTTGTACATCGCCGTGGGTTCGCCCTGCATCGCCGCCTTTCTGAAACGCTTCTCAGCTTTCTTCGCGTCTCCGGCCTCCAGATCCATGGTCCCGAGCATGGTGTGCGCGTATGCAAAATCCTTCTCGGCCGCGGACTCGAACCATTCCTTGGCCTTGCTCTGGTCTGGGGAGCCGAAATAATCGCCGGCATACAGCAGCCCCAGATTGTACTCCGCTTTGACATCGCCTTTCATCGCCGCCGTCAGGAAATAATCCTCTGCGGCCCTGTAGTCTCCCCTTTCGAAAAGGATCCCGCCCATGCACAGGCAGGCGTCGGAATCGCCCTGGTCGGCGGACATGCGGAAATATCTCTCGGCTTCGGCGCGGTCCTCAGGGATCCCTTCCCCGGAATCGAGCATGAAAGCCAGATCGTATTGCGCATCGGCTTCGCCCATGTCTGCGGCCTTCCTGTACAGCTCCGCCGCTTTCTTCTTATCCTGCTGGACACCGTCCCCTATGCGATACATGGATGCCAAGACGCATATGGAGTCCATATCGCCGAGGTCCGCGGCTTTCGTATACCACTCCGCAGCCTTCGCCCTGTCCATCGGAAGCCCTCCCTGGCCGGAGGAATACATGGCGCCGAGGCTCTTCATGGCTGAAGCGCTTCCCATATCGGCGGCTTTCCTGTAATAATCCAGCGCGCGAGCTGGGTCGGAAGACGAGAAAAGGAACCCAAGGTTTCCCATGGAGACAGGATCCCCAGCTTCCGCGGCCATGCTGAGATACTTCTCGGCATCCGCTGGGTCGGCCTTGACGCCCTCCCCGACAATCAGCATGTACCCCAAAGAAGCGGCGGCCTTGACTGAGCCCATATCGGCGGCTTTCCTGTAGAGCTCCGCGGCGCGAGACGGATCTTTCTCCGTGCCTTCACCTGCGCGCAGCATGCTGGCAGCCTCCGCCATTGCATCGGCATCCCCCGCTTCTGCCTTCCCGATCGCTTCGCTGAAATCCATGCGCGCATGATGCGAAAGAGACGGATATTGATTGCGATTCGTTTGGGGACAGCCGTTTATCAGATGACATTGACTGCCATGCGGATTCCGGCATTCTCGGAGCGAGACGCAGATAAACCCTCCGAATTCCACGGCAAAATTGTTTTATGATGGGCGCATCCCTCTTCCGATGATGAAGAAGCTGCTCATTTTCGATCTCGACGGGACGCTCTCGGATTCGTCGGAAGGCATACTATACTGCTACAGAAAGACCGCAGAAGCCTTCGGCATAACCGAGATCTCCGAGGAATCTTACAGAAGCGGCCTTGGGGGCCCGTTCGTGGAGAATATGATCAGAATCCTCGGCATCTCCCAGGACAGAATCATGGATGCCGTGAAAATCTACGTTTCCCACTATATCGAGAAGGGCTTCTCCCTATGCGGCGGCTTCCCTGGGACCAAGGAATCTTTGGAGTATCTTAGAACGAAAGGATACGTCATGTGCGTGGCGACCATGATGGTCGAAGAGTTCTCGGTGAAAACCCTGGAGAAACTCGGCATCAGAGATTGCTTCCTATCGGTGAACGGAACCAACCTGAAGACGCCGATAAACAAATGCCAGCTAATCCAGAAATGCCTCGACGATGCCGATGCGAAAGCGGATGATGCCGTGATGATCGGCGATTGCGACGACGACATGGAATCCGCTGGGAAAATGGGAATCGATTTCGTCGCCGCGACGTACGGATACGGGCTGACCAAAGAGTTCTGCGAAGGGAAGGGAATCCCGTACGCGGAATCCCCCGAAGATTTCCGCAGGATATTCTGATCAGCACCTGTTCGTCTTTATCATCGCCCAGCAGAGCGCAAAGAAAACGGCGGTATACGCGACCATCATCGCGATCGAATCCAATGGGATCGCCATATCCAGCATGATGGCCCTCGACAGCTGGCTTACGTGGGTGAGCGGAAGCACGTAAATGGCGGCCGCAGCCCAACCCGGAAGCGCCGAAACGTTGAACAGGGTCCCGCAAAGGAACGTCATCGGCACTATCGCCATGCTCGATATCAGCGAGAGGGTGTTGGTCTTGTTCACCGCCATCCCCGCCAGAAGGCCGAGCAGCGAGAACATGAACGACGCCCATATCACCAGAAGGAAAGCCCACAGCGAAAGCGAGACGTCAGGGGCGATGAGATGGCCGACCAGCATTATTATCGTGCAGCTGATCAGAGCGCGTATCACACCCGACAAGGTCTTCCCGATCACTACCGACGCTATGTGTATCGGACAGAGGAGCATCTCGTCGAAGCTCATATAGAACAGCCTTTGCACCAGGATCTTCATCGATACAGTGCTGAAGGTCGCCGAAAGGGTTGTGAGAGCTATAATCCCGGGCACGATGAAAACGATGTAATCCTGGCCTCCGCCCATGCTTCCGCCTATCCCGTATCCGAAGGCCAGCAGGTACAGTAGCGGCCCCACTATCCCGGTCAATACGGTCTCGGCCAGGTTCCCTTTGATATAGCAGAGATCGCCCCAAGCGACGCGATAGGATTCGTCTATGATATCCCAGAGGATCATCTTAGACTCCCTCCGGATACCGCCAGGAAAACGTCCTCCAGCGTCGTCATCCTGATGTTGATGTAAGAATCTTTGATGCCGTCTGCGAATGCCCTGGCTTCCTCCATCGACGCGAAGTGGTGCGTTTCCACCTTGTTCCCGCATGTCACCTCGACAGTGGTGCCGCCGATCAGACTCTTGAGCTCGTCGACGGTGCCTATTGCGGACATCTTGCCCCTGTCTATTATGGCCACCCTGTCGCACAGCGATTCGGCTTCCTCTATGTAATGCGTGGTCAGGAATATCGTCGTGCCCCTTGAGTTGAGGGTGCGGACCAGCTCCCAAAGAAGATGGCGCGATTGGGTGTCCAAACCGGCCGTAGGCTCATCCAGAAACAGGATGGACGGCTCATGGAGCACAGAACATACGATGGCCGCCTTCCTCTTCCACCCTCCTGAGAGATCGGCAATCATCTTGTCCATATGCTCGCCGAGGCCGAGGACATCGGACAGTTCCTTTATCCTGAGCTCCATTACGTCCTTGGGAATCTTGTGGAGCATGGCATGGTACTTTATGTTCTGCCTGACCGTCAGGTCCTTGTCGAGGCTGATGTGCTGCTGGGCTATCCCGATGCATTTCCTGGCCTCCAGATAATCGGTGGCGGAATCGTGCCCATCTATGGTTATCTTCCCGGACGTCGGCCTCTGGATGGTTGTTATGGCGCGTATCGTGGTCGTCTTCCCGGCCCCGTTCGGACCCAGGAAACCGAAGACCTCGCCGCGCCTTATGCCGAACGTCAGCCCGTCCACCGCTGTGAAGCTCCCAAAACGTATGGTTAGGCCTTCCACCGAGACTATCGCATCATTCTCCGGGGAAGGGGAACAATCGGAGATACCTTCCGGAATGGGGGCTTTCTTCGACGGGTTGGTCGCCATTGCCAGAAGGTATCTTTAGAAGATATTTAACAGACACGTTGTTCAGTATCTTATAGAGTCTCTATCATCTATGCGCTCAAGCGTGATTCTGACCACATCGTTGTATCCAAGACCCAGAAGCTTCGCTTCGTTGGTGATGTGGATCGAAAGGCTGTTGCCGTTCATTTTGATCTGCTTGTCTGCTACCACTGTGCTATTCATTCAATCCCTCCAGGAATAATTCCCAGCAATCATACTACGTATTTCTACTATAATAACAGTATGTTGTAATTATTGTTAATCTTGTAGTTATTGTAATTATTGTATTCTGAGTTATTCATAGCGATGCTGGACTGAATCGCCATCCAATCCAGCTTAACTGTCTTCATCCAAAAACCGCGCAAACGCGCATATATAGATTAGAAGAACATGTTGTCCAACAAAGTGACGCGATACTTGGTCTCCAAAGCCACTGGACATCCTACGGCGTCAAAATAGCGTTCCGAGTGATAAGATGGACTACATAATCGAGATAAAAGGTCTGGTTAAGCGGTTCGGGGATAAAACCGCCGTGAACGGCCTCGACCTGAGCATCCATAAAGGGGAGCTCTTCGGATTTCTGGGGCCGAACGGCGCTGGGAAGACGACTACGCTGAGATGCGTGGCGACGCTCACCGGATTCGATGAAGGCTCCATAAAGGTGGGAGGGCACGACGTGAAAAAAGAGCCTTCGGCCGCCAAAATGTGCATGGGGGTCATCCAGCAGCAGGTCTCCTTGGACAAAGACCTAACCATCCGCGAGAACATGATCTCCCACGCGATGTACCACGACATCAGGAAGAAGGAGCGCGAGGAAAAGATAGCCGAGCTCACCGATTTCTTCGGCTTGGAAGAATATCTGGACAAACCCGTGGACTCGCTCTCCGGAGGATGGAAAAAAAGGGCGGCCATCGTCTGCGCTATGCTCCACAACCCCGAAGTATTGTTCTTGGACGAGCCGACATCGGGTCTGGACATCAACGCGCGCCGCCTTCTTTGGGACATCATCAGGAAACTGCATGCCGAAGGCACCACCATCATACTGACCACCCATTACATCGAAGAGGCCGAATCCCTCTGCGACAGGGTCGGAATCATCGACAAAGGGAAGATCATAGCGTTGGACGAGCCCCGCGTCCTCTGCGATAAAGTCGGATCGACTGCGGTGGAGTATTCGGAAGGCGGCAAGACGGTATACAGATACTTCAAAGACAGAGATGAAGCAAAGGAATTCGCGGCCACCAAAGAAGGGGATGTCTCCATAAGGAAGACCAATCTGGAAGACGTGTTCGTAGAGCTTACCGGCAAGAGCGTGGGGGCGCAGACATGAGCAACCTCCTTGTCGATACGTTCCACGTGGCTTGGGGAGACCTGATGTTCTTCAAGCACAACTTCCTGAACATCCTCGTGATGAGCATCATGAGCCCGCTCCTGTATCTCATAGCTTTCGGATACGGGCTCAGAACCGGCGAGACCGACATAGGGGTCTCATACGTCGCCTTCGTAATTCCCGGTATCGCGGCGCTGTCGTCGCTGTCGTCGTCGTTCTCGGCCAGCGCGACCAGGATGAACGTCCAGAGGCTCTATTACAAAAGCTTCGACGAGATGATGATGTGCCCGCTGAGCCTGTCATCGATCGTCCTTGGCAAATGCGTCCTGGGGCTCCTGAGAGGGATGCTGAGCTGCTTCCTGCTTTACGCGCTGGGCCTGTTCCTTGCGCCGGAGCTCGTCCTCTCGCCGATGATAATAATCTGCATAATACTCTCGTGCGTCGCGTTCTCGCTTCTGGGCGTTGCCGTCGCTTTGATGGCCAAATCCCACCAGACGATGGCAACCCTGAACAGCCTGATCATCCTGCCCATGACGTTCCTTTGCGGCACGTTCTTCTCGGTCAGCTCTCTGAACCCGGTATTCCAGGCGATCCTGTATTGCCTGCCGCTGACCCACGCCAGCGAAATAATAAGAGCCGCTGCGCTCCCGGATTATCTGGATTTCCCCTGGATATCCCTCGTTGTGCTGCTGGCGTTCGCCGTCGCGTTCTTCGCGGTGGATATCTATCTCCTGAAAACCAAGAAAATATGAGGCTGAGGGGGAGACCCCCAGCCATTCCCAATTGTTTCTGATCGGCAGTGGCGGGTCATGACCCTCTGACGCCGTGGACCAATTCATCGAGTATGTATCTGGCCCCCTGGATCCCGTATATGGGACGGGGGATCATGTCGTCCAATCCGCTGCCCGAATGGCCTATCGGTATCCCGATGCATCCGCGCATGGCCATGGTGTTAGCCGTGACGCCCTCGCATAGGACGACATCGCTGCCTTCGACCGGCTCCTTACCGAACGCATCGCCCATGCCATGGGAATCCAGGAAACCTTTCAGGGCGGATATCTCGCCGGCATCCGAGCCGGGATCGACCGCGACCGCAATCGGGATCATCCCGAGATATCCGTACAGCCACTCCGTCAGAGGCCTGACGACGGAAGCCGTCTCCGCTGCGGAAAACGAAAGTGCCCTGATCCTCAGCGGCATGTACCTCATTCCTGACAGCTTATCGTATACCGCCCTCTCGGCCTTGCGGACCTTCTCCAGCGCTGGCGACGGGTCCCTCCCGGACGCTCTGGCAAGCGCCGTTATCCATTCCCTGACGGCCGAGAAACCGACAGGGGCCCCTGCCGGTGAACGGACCGTCGGGATCCCGAGCGACTCGTAATATTCCGTGAGCCCGGCGCACATCTCCGGGCATACCACCATGTTGAACTCTGCATCCGCCGACGCCATAAGATCGGCCACAGAAGCGCCTGCCCCGGGAGTCGAGATGACCTCCAGACCCATTGATTCGGCGTATCCGCACAGCTCATCCCTGGCCGCGGCCCAGTCCTTGTCCAAAAGGGACAGACCCAATATGTTCAGGGTCCCGGGCCTGACCACGCCCCTTTTCGGGGAGAGGTGCCTCATTATCGCCCTCATCATGTGGCCATAGCACTCGGTGACCGGCATGGAGACCAGGGATTCGTCCATGTATATCGCCACGTCTTCCATTCCGTTGTCCCTGATCGCCTTCTCTATATTGTCCCCGATCAGCGCGGCGCCCGGAGAATTGATGACGACTATCAGCGACGGCTTCTTTCCGGCGATTATCGGCAGAGCCTCGTCCAGCTTGTAGAAGGCCCCGTTGATGAAATCGTACTCGTCCAGATACGTCGCCGGCACACGAGGATATCCATAATAATAGGGACCGAACCAATCCTCGTCGGACCCCGGTGCCATCCTGGGATATACAGCGCTGGAATGCACCATATGCCTCACCCTGCAGCCTCCGGGCCCGTGCAGGAATGCGACGGCATCATCTATGCTCTCCACGGCCATGATGGCGCCGTTGAAACCGTCAGGGAGACTCCTCATTTCACGGCCTCCTTCCAGCCCTCCGTAGGAGGGAGCCTCATGACGTTCTCCAGATAGACGGCATAATCCATGGCGCCTATGATCCCGATGCCGACCTTCCTTGTCCTGGCGACCCTGCACCTCCCCATCACTGGATATGGAAGATCTGAGATCAGAAGGTCGGGATCGAATTGCCTGAGGTCTTCGGCCAGCATCTCCCAGGAGTAATCCTCCGTGATCCTGCTGGATAAGCGATCGGACGAGGTAGTATACGTCCGCGGAAGCCCGGACATCATCCCCATGCGGACTATCTCGGCCCCGAGATCGTCCAGAAGCTCCGCGAGCCAGTCGCCTCTCCTGTTCAGTACTATAGCTTTCTTGCCTTCGAAACGGTGCCTGTGATCTGCCAAGAACCTGCCGTACTCCTCTTCTGCGCGTTTGAGCTCCGTTTCTGCGGCCTCTTCCATGCCCAAGGTCTCGCCCATGAGACGAAGCCACTCGGAGTATTGTCTCATGCCTACCGGCAGGGGAAGCGGGAACGGTTTTCTGCCGGTGCGCTCCGATATCGACGCCATCATCCCGGCGGTCATTTTGTCCCCGGATACCAGAAGGTCGATTGAAGCCCTGCAGAAGTCCCTGACGCGTTCGGACGTGGTCTCATCCAGGAACCTGCAGTTGACGCTCAGCCCGAACAGGGATAGGATGCGCCCAAGCTCGCTCCGATACCTGCTGGATTCGATGTTGAAGAACGAATAAGACACGAGATTGACCAGCCCGCGCTCCGGCTTGACAGATGCGTCTATCAGCCCGCAGATGAACTCGGAAGCAATCGCCATGCCCTCGTCGAACGATCCGGCAACGTCCCCGTCGGTTTGGATGCAGCATATTTCCGTGCCCGGATGCTTCGAAGAAACTTTCTCGATCGCCCCGACGCTGTCATCGCCGATTATCCCCGGCATACAGGCGGTGACCACGGCTATCTTATCGCATCCCTCCGAAATCGATTCCTCCAAGGATTCCTCCAGAAGGCGGACACCGCCGAATATGGACACGGAATCGTCCATCATGGTGCAGCGGAGATTGTGCGTAGGCAAGGTATCGTACGCCCCTTTGGAATGGAGCTTCATCGATATGCTCCCGCGGGACATGTCCATCAGATACATGCAGCTCCGCGGGCCGTGGATCAGTACCGTGTAATCAGTAAGCCTGGTGAAGGCGGCTACCGCCCCATATGCGGCGCAGGAGCTCATTATCCTCGTCCCTTTGATGGACGTTCTGCGCCCGCATCCGGAGCAGGCCACTCGCGGCTGGGATTCCCCTGAACCGGGGCGTATCTCCCTTCCGGCGGCCAGATCGGTGAGCTGGAGATCGTCCAGAGGATGGGGGTAGCGAAGCTCGGCCTTGCCATCTGACGCCTGGGAGATAGCGTCGGCGATGGAATCTATCCTCGCGGAGATGTCCGAATCTGGGAACAGCTCGCGGACGGTGGCTCCTTTCGCCTCTGCTTCCCTGAATGAGTAGTCGCGGGGTATGACGGCGATTATCGGGACGCCCGCCGCTTCAGCGAACCTCCCGACCGATTCCAGCTCGTGCTCCACCCCGCGGCAATTCAGTATCATCCCGAGCAGACGGGGCTTTCCGGTATCGAAATTGGAGAGCCCTTTCATGATGTTGTTCGCGGCGTACATGGACATAAACTCCCCGGAAGTCACCAAGACGACCGCATCAGCATATTCCCCCCTCAGAGGAACGGCGAACCCGCCGCACACCACGTCCCCGAGAACATCATAGATTTTTATGTCCACATCCAGGGAATCCGCGCCCAGCTTCTTCAGCGTGTCAAAAGTCGTGAGAATCCCGCGTCCGGCGCATCCTATTCCGGGCTCTGGGCCTCCGGCCTCTGCGCAGATGACCCCTCCGGCGCCGGTCTCTATCACGTCCTCCAGCTTCCTCTTCAGAACCGGGACGGAGCGGGCGTAATCGAGAACGGTGGTCTGCGCCCTTCCTCCCAGCAGCTGGCGCGTCGAATCGTGCTTCGGATCGCAGCCGACCTGCATGACCTTGCGGCCGCGCGAAGCGAGGGAATAGGAGATGTTGGCGGCCATCGTGGATTTCCCGATGCCTCCTTTGCCATAAATCGCGACCTGGAACATGGAACTCACTGGATGCTATATCCTGCATCCCCTTTTTATATGGTGTTATTCTTGGATTCAGAATCTACGAGAAATAGAAACCATCGCCAACAGTTTTATGTGCAATTTCGATACCCAAAACATGAAAGCGGAAACGACGGCGAGACTTTTCCATGCCGCGATATCCATCGCAATCTTCGCCGTTCTGCTGGCTCCGGTAGCGTCGGCCCTCCTTGGAATGGGAAATGCCGAGGGAGAAATCGAAATCTCCACCGGCGCGGAATACGACGTCCAGGAGATGAATGCCGAATGCCTCGCGCTGAACATTTCCGAAGCCGTTCAAGGGCTGCAGGGATGCGTGATAACGTATGGCGAATATTCCGATCCCGTCGATTCCGCAAACGCGCTTCAAGTAGCCAAGAAAGTGATCGAAAGCGGGGCGGTGAAAGCCAGAGTTTTCGATTCGGACGGCAAATTGGCTTCGCAGAAAGCCGTCAGATACTCCGACGCCGTATCGGTGAGGACGGTCATGGACGTCCATCTGCCTGAGGCCATCGCCAGCATATCCGACGCCAGCGCCCATCTGCGCTTCTCCGGATCGGATATTTCCATCCCGGCGATATCATCGACGCGGGAGAACGGAAGCATCCTCCGCCTCGATTTCACCGTCCCCTACGTCATCGCATATGCCGCATTCTCCCTGGGATGCGGGACCACGCTGGAACTGGATCTCAACTATGGCGCCAGCGTTAAAATGAGCGCCGAGATAGAATCCGAGCCGGCCGCGGAAAAGTTCGCGTTCTCCACTTACGGAGTGGATACCGACATAATAAGCGGCATTTCCAAGCAGACGGGGATTCCAGTGCTGTCCTTCATCGGCATAGCGCCGGATTCCGCCGGAAAAATGGGAATTTACGCGGACTACGAGATGTCCGGCGGAGTCCTCAAGATCGACGGGAGGAACGATCCCCCGTCGGCATCCCTCGCAAAATCGCTTGAGAAAAACGGGGAGATCACCATCTCATCCGGAAACGTGTCGACGGTGATCCCGAAGGACTCCTCCGAGGGACTGATAAAAGCCCTCAAAACGCTGGAAACGATGAATGGAGGGCTCCGATGGGCATCCACAGCCCGGCCAGAGGGGCTATCCGCGCAACTTGGGCGCTTATTCTGTACGCCCTGATCCCTTATATCGCAATCATGGTCCTCGAAAATCCCAAAGCCTTCGGCCTCGACTTGGACCTGACAGGGTACAGCATCCAAGGGATATCGGACATCCTGTGGAGATCCGTCATGTTCAGCCCCATAATGGCAGCCGCAGCCTTCGCCATAGGTTACTTCCGGAAAGGCGACGCGAAGCGCATATGGGCGCAGATAGCCGCGCTCATTGTGGGGTACATATGGTTCCTGTTCATCATAAACTTCGGGAACTTGGAAGGGCTCATAACCTCCGGAGACGTTCTGGAGATCGAGGGCGGCAAGGCTAGCCTCAAAATCGGGGTATTCGTCACCGGGATGATCGGGATCGTCGCCGCTCTGAAGCTGCTCAGGATTCCGATCTATTACTGCCAATACAAAGACCACAGGGAGGAATTCCTCGAGATGTATGACCCCAACGGATACGTGACGTACAGGCTGGCCAACGATACCGACGAGGAATACGAGATCCTTGAGAAGGAATCGAGAAGGAGGAGAAGGCGATGGGAATCAACATAGGCATAGGATACGAGGACTCTGAATGCGCCGGATGCGGGGATCTGAGAAGACAGATCATAAGGGTCCGTGTGAAAGAGGGAAGCGGATTGGACGATATCCTGGAGAAGGAAAGGGTGGTGCCCATCGAGAAGGCCATGGAAGCCGTCCAAGACTGGGACGATTTCGCGGAGAGAAACTCCCTGGACCCCAGCGAGGATTTCGTCTACATCAGCAGCCTTAAGAAAGCGGACAGGAAGATTCTGGAGCCTCTCTCGGAGGAATCCGTCAGCGGATGGGCTTCCTTGGAAGGGCTGTCGGCCTCCGACAGGGAGAAAGCCATTTCCGCCGCGGAGGAATCCATGACGGGCTGGGACATGATCTCGTTCGACGATATGTCCGAGATCTGCGGCAAATGCCCGCTCTCATGGGACAAAGGGCGCGGATGCATCGGAGCTTTCGGCCCGGACAATTCCCTTCTCCCGCAGATCGCCGGGAAATATGGCTGCGAAATAGTGGCTTCGGCCCCGGAATCGGCCAAATCCGGACGCAGATTCGCACGCGAGGATGCCGATAAACTCCTGAAAGAGTGCGGAATCCTCAGGGAGAAGCTTCCCGAAGAAGGTAAAATGGCTGTCAGGCGCTACGCGGGGCCCGTCGAAAGGATGGAAGCGGCCGCAAAAGCGTGCATCCACGGACGCTGCGGATTCTATTTCTTCTGAAAGGAATCTCATTCGTACCCATTCAGGCGCATCAGCGCGGAGACCATGCTTGCGACAAGGGATTTTACGCCCTTCATTCCGGAGACGTCGTCCGAATACTGAGGCGAGTTGAGCGCACGCACTATCGGAAGCGGATTGGAGCCGGCCACGATCATGCAGTTGTTTAGCATGAAATCCACCATCTGGTTGAATACCAGCGAGCCTCCCTGATGGGAATGGACCGCGATGGCCCCTCCGACCTTGCCTCTCAATCCCAGATCCCCCTTCTCGAAAACGAGCTGCGCCCTCTCCAGGAAAGTCTGCATGACACTGGGGCACGCTCCCGCATAGGATGGGGCGGCCAGAAGCAAGCCGTCGGCGGCGCGGAGCTTGTTCAGCAGAGGATTGAAGCCATCGTCCTCGTCCATGCATCTGCCGTCGCCGCGTATCTCGCAGGTGAGGCAGACGTTGCAGTTGGCGAACTGGTACTCATAAAGGTGGACGATCTCGAACTCCACCCCTTCCTTCTCGAACTCATCCTGGACCTCGTTCAGAATGTTGCTTGTGTTCCCGAGCGGACGCGGGCTCCCGTTGAGCGCGATGACCTTCATGCCAGCGCATACGGCATTCGATAAAAATAACTGCTGTATCGCAGGCTTTTTTGGCGCATCAAGAATGCGGGTTTAAGTATCAATTTGATATAGGGAACGCAGGAGATTCAATGACCGAGATGCTGAGAATTGCGGACCTCCACGCCGAAGCGGGCGGCAGGGAGATCCTAAAAGGAGTGAACCTGACGGTCGAAGAAGGTGAGACATGCGTTCTGTTCGGGCCGAACGGTTCGGGTAAATCCACGCTCCTTTCCACCATCATGGGCTACAGCACATGCCAAGTGACCGAGGGAAAGATCCTTTTCAAAGGGCAGGACATCACTGGCATGAGCGTGGACGAGCGCGCCAGGCTTGGGATAGGCATGATGATGCAGAGGCCGCCCAACATCTTCGGGGTGAAGCTCGGCGATCTCGTGAAAGCCTCCGCCAAAAACAAAGATGTCTTGGACCAGGCTTCCAACTTCAAGATGGGGGAGTTCTTGGAGAGAGACATCAACGTCGGTTTCTCCGGCGGAGAGATAAAAAGGTCCGAGCTACTCCAGCTTACGGCCCAGAAGCCGGAATTCATACTCCTGGACGAGCCTGAATCGGGCGTCGATCTGGAGAGCATCGACCTCATCGGCAACAAAGTGAAGGATCTGCTCTTCGACTCCGCTTCCGGCTCGGCGAGGCACGTGTCGTCCCTCGTGATTACCCACACGGGACAGATTCTGGATTACATCGGCGCGGACCGCGGCTACGTCATGAAGGAAGGGGTCATCCAGCGCACAGGAAAACCCGCAGACCTCCTGAGGAACATAAAGCAGAACGGCTACGGGGAGTGATTCGATGCCAGGCAGAGATTCGGTTAAAGAGGCCCTGAACAAGAAAGGCGCCTACGGCAAAGACATAGACCTGGAAATGTACGAAGAGGGCTCCAAAGATGCCGACCAGATATCCGATCTGGATAGTTCCGAGTACAAAAGATATATGGAACAGGTCGGGGTGGTGGCGGACGAGATGGCCCGCTCCGGAAGCCTGTTGTTCATCGACAACGGGATGAGCCATTGCAGCCCCAAGATCCAAGAAGGCTTGGAAGTAACGTCCGTCAGCGAGGCGCTCAAGAAACACGATGGCCTGAAAGACTTCATGTGGAACGCCATGGACCCCGCGAAGGACAAATACACCGCCAAGACCTATCTCGAAGATGGGGACGGCTTCTTCGTCCGCGTCAAATCCGGATACCACATCAAGACCCCGATGCAGTCGTGCATGCTTCTGAAGACCAACAGAACGGTCCAGAACGTCCACAACATCATCATCGTGGAGGATGGCGCGTCTCTGGAGATGATCACCGGGTGCACCACCGCCCACCACGCCAACGATTCGCTGCATGTCGGAGTCACCGAGATGTACATCGGCGACGACGCGAACCTCACCTACTCCATGGTCCACAGCTGGGGCAACAAGACCAACGTCCGCCCGAGGACGAAAACCGTCGTCGGGAAGAACTCCAACTACGTCAACAACTACATCCTCCTGAACCCGGTGGGATCCATCCAGAGCTTCCCCGCCGCAGACCTCGCCGAGGGCGCGTCCACCACATACAACACCGTGTGCCTGGCACATGCCGGATCGGACATCGACACCGGAGGGATGGTCAACCTGAACGGATTCGGCAGCAGGGCCGAGATCATGAGCAGAAGCATCTCCATGGGCGGGAAGATGTGCGCCAGAGGCCGCCTCGTAGGCAACGCCCCGGGCGTGAAAGCCCATCTGGAATGCAGAAGCATCATCCTGAAGGACGGCGGATCCACTTTGGCCATACCCGAATTGGAAGCCCACGTAGCGGACGTGGAGATGACCCACGAAGCGGCCGTCGGAAAGATCGCCAGGGATCAGATCGAGTACATAATGTCCAGAGGTCTGGATGAGGACCAAGCCGTCAGCATGATCGTGAAAGGTTTCCTGTCTGGAAGCATCAACGGTCTCCCGGAATCCCTGCAGAAAGATCTGGACACAGCCATAGGGCAGGCCAACCTCGGTAACTGAAGAAAAACGGCGGAAAAATCCGCCAACTTCTTCCAAATTATCCCGGGTGCGCACACTATAAATATCGGTGCCACCCAATCATCTTTTTATGGCAGATAAACAAGCCCCTTTAATGGTTACGTTGGTGGCATTGCTGTACATAGTCCTCGGGATATTGATGGCTCTCGCCGCTTTGGCGCTGCTCCTGTCCATCGTGGCATTAGGCCCGGTTGGCCTAGTGGGATCTGCGATACCTGGAATAGGCGCCCTGATATGCTTCGTAATCGCTCTCGGATTCTTGAAGGGATGGAAAGCTTGGTGGTACCTTGGGCTGATCTTCTCCATCATCGGCATCGTTGTTGGCCTGTTCAGCCTGCCAGCGGGTATCATAGGGATCATCATCAACATCGTGATCATCTACTACCTGTTCAGACCCAACGTGAAATCCTACTTCCTCGACTGAAACTCTTTTGGGGCCTGTGCCCCGCCCTTTTCTCGGAGACAAGAAAATCTTTATCCGCATCCGATGATAGGCCCGCATGGCCGCCGACAGACCTATCGCAGTCACTTTGGTAGCTTGCCTTTATCTTGCTTTGGGAGTCATAACGCTAATCGGAGGCGTCTGGCTCATAGCTGGCCACCACATGTTCTGGGGCCCGATAACTTTGATCTCCTCTCTGATCATAATTCTCATGTCAGTCGGGATCTTCAAGGGCTGGGACGCCATGTGGTACATAGGATTGCTGCTGTCCGTTCTTGGCATCATCGGCGGCATCCTGATGATTCCGGTCCCCATCGTGAACATCATCGGCGTGGCGTCGATACTGATCAACATCCTGACCATTATCTATCTGCTGCGGCCCCATGTGAAAGACTTCTTCTTGGGATGAGAGCGGCTCAGAGCTTGAAATCGGATTGGGAATCGATCACGTGGATGATGTTCCTGTCCGGATCGAAGAACGACGTCTCCACCCCGAACGGAGTGCGCGCGGGATCGGTGACGAACTCCACGCCCTCATCTATTAGGCGGCGATGCGTGCTGAATGGGGAATCCACAGCCAGATAAACGCCGGTGTCTATCCCCGCGGCTGCGGATTCGCACAGAACGATTCTGCAATCCCCTCTGCGCATATAGACGCGGCCGTCTTTCGACCCCAGAATCTGCATCCCAAGCATATCGCGATAGAATTCGGCCGATTTCGAGACATCAGAGACAGGTATGCTGAATGCGAATATGGATTCCGGCAGCCCTTCCACGGTATATTCGAAAAGTCCCCCATGGGGATCCCCGATCGGCATGGCCATTTAATCTCCGGCCCCATATATAAAGCGGAAGCACCTGAAAAAAATTGGTGGCGAGTTTGCCAAACATACAAATCTTTATATACACAACCGATGTACCCTCCTACGTTGCCCTGGTAGTGTAGTGGCCTATCATAAAGCCCTGTCGAGGCTTTGACACGGATTCGAATTCCGTCCAGGGCGCTCATCCTTTTCGAGCGTTTTCTCGATTTTCGCATATTATCGCGTATTTTCTGCGGACATAACACTATTGGTTGCTCTTCATCCGACAGCGATTTCGGTTCATAGGATCAAAAGAGAGCCTTCGCGTTCAAGGTTGGCAAACGCTGGACACAGAAAACCCATAAATATTGGCTGACTCTAACCGAACCCCGTTGCCCTGGTAGTGTAGTGGCCTATCATAAAGCCCTGTCGAGGCTTTGACACGGATTCGAATTCCGTCCAGGGCGCTCATCCTAATTCTTGCGCATTTCTCGGATTGGCTGATCGTTTAGAATAAGACTCCTTGGATCCGAATCAAAGCGCCTTGGACCCGGCATCATAACGTTCCGATCAAAAAGAAGGAAGGGATCGGGGCGCATGACCCCGAAGTTTGGATCCTCGCTCAGAAGAATTTTTCTGGGTGCAGTTTTTCGTAGGCCTCTATGGCCGCGGACATCTGATCCACGTTGTACGGGTTCACATCGATACTGATGTCGGCCGACGCACCGCGCTCTACGCCGGTGAACTCCTTCTTCTCCGCGTCGTAGATGCCTACATGAGTCGTAGCCGAATGGGCAATCTTCTGGCCGAACGGGAGGTATATTGTATCGACGGTGCACTCGCCTCCGCCCGATGCGGTTCCGGCCGTGATCGCAAGCCCGTACGCCTTCGCATAGTATGGGAACGCATTGCCGCAGGAGAAGGAATACGCGCTGGTCAGGATGTAGAACTTGAAGTGCAGTCCGAAGCAATCGTCGGTATCGTACTTCCCATCGCCGTTGGAGTCCACCTGGTAGCTGTACTTGATCACCTGGCCGTTGCTCTCATCCTTGAAGAACAGTTCCGCATAGTTGTTCTTGGATATGAGGGCGAGGATCTTGCCCATGACCATTACGTAACCGCCGCCGTTGAGGCTGTCATCGATGACGACCCTTTCGACGCCGCCCTTGTTCTTCATTTCGTTGAGGTTCTTGACGAACAGATAGTATGCGTCTTTGTTTCTGTCATAATCGTCCATCGGATCCTTGAAATAAGTCGCGATATAGAAATCGTTGAACGAGAAGTATGCGGTCTTTCCGTCGGAGCTGTATCTGACGTCGGTCGAATCCACCTTGTCTCCGGCCTTCTTCAGCTCGGCGTCCCTCTGCGAGGAAAGCAGCTGGTTGAGAGCCAGGCGGTCCCTGTTGAGAGTCTGCAAGTAGCTGTTGCCGGCAAGACCCGCATTTTCGCCGATGTATCTGGACCCGGTGAAACCGGAATGCGCGTCGTTCAGAAGCGAGACAGCCACGCCGTAAGCCGCCGAGCGGACCCTGGGGTTTTCGGACAGGAAATCATCTTCGTACGTGGTGTTGCGGAAGTAATCTCCCATGCTCTTGTATCCGAGCACGCTGGCGAGCCCGTAATAGTTGTCCATCAGGTAGTAGAAAAGGCTCTTGGTGTGCTCGAGGACGTACATCGGAGTCGTATAGGTGACTTCGCCGTCATTCTCCTTTTCGTACTGCTTGAAGGATTCTTCCACGACTTTGTATATAGTCGCGGTGCTCTCGTATTTCCCGAAATCGAATGACATTTCCTTCTGATCTTCCACCGCAAACTCGAACAGTATCTTGTCAGCAGAGGAGTATAGGAACGCCCTGTTGATCTCGTGCTGGGCGTGGACGGAGAGCAGTCCGATCGGATAGTAGACCTTACCGCCATCAACAATGGGGTCCAGGCCGTAACCCTTGAACGAGTACACATACTCCTTATCGGCGTTCTCGAGGTCGGTAGCCTCGTTTTTGACCTGCTCCATCAAGGTGTTCTTGATCTCGTACGGCTTGATCGCTTCGTACGGCCTGCCGTTCCCTGAGATCGTCATGCTCTTGGCATCGATGGTCATGTGGTAGACCTCTTTGCCGCTCTTGTCCTTGATCGTCCACGTAGAGATGTTCCCGCTGGTGGTGACGGCTCCGGTGCAGCCTTCGGTGTAGTCGTCGCTGTACATGCGGGCGAAGTCTTCGAGGGTGATGTACAGAACCTCCTTCTCGCCTTCCACGATTTTGAACTGGAAGTCGCCGTTCTTATATTCCGACAGGGGCTTCGCATCTTCGTAATAGCGGTCGTCAGCTATGTCGTAGGGCAAGTAGGACATGTTGTAGACCCCTACATTTACGGTTTCCAGA
The DNA here is from genome assembly GCA_017524805.1 of Candidatus Methanomethylophilaceae archaeon. NCBI lineage: Archaea > Methanobacteriati > Thermoplasmatota > Thermoplasmata > Methanomassiliicoccales > Methanomethylophilaceae > Candidatus Methanomethylophilaceae archaeon. The sequence continues at coordinate 152,255 of JAFXUX010000008.1, read as the reverse complement.
GATTTCTTCCCCGCATCACTTTTTTCTCCGGGATGCGTGAGGAACAGTCCGGCCAGGATCGCAAGGATCGCCAGCGCACAGACAATCAATATCATCGAATTCTTATTTCCCATAGCAGTCCGTGGTGGCAATGTTCCTTTAATTTATGTTTGGCAAAAAAGTCCCTCGCTGGCCGCAGAAAATGTCTCTTCGGATAAATTGCCGGGACTCGCCGCGCAACCATGAGAATGCAAACCGATCCTCTCTGCTGGCATCGTTTTTATTGGATTAGAAATTTGACACAAATCGGATAATTCTGACTGAATAGAATTTTATATCAATCCCTTTATGGTAGCACAGACAATTGTTTTCTTAATAACGCAGGTAAAAACATGAACAGAATAATGCTGATACCAATCGCCATCATTGCCATCTGCATGGTGCCGATTCTCGCCGAGGATTCCGAAGCCGCATTCACGGTCACCGACGGGACGGGAATGACTTTCGAATACGCGGAAGCCGAAGACAAGATCATCCTCAACGGATCCGCTACCGCGCTCACCATCGCCGATGCCGGAGCGGTCGACAAAATCGTGGCAGTCGACATGTATTCCACCTACGAATACACTAAATTCGAAGAGCTGAAGGACCTCAGAGCCGAGGATCTCAAAAGCTTCTATGGGACCACCAACCACGAATACATCATCACGACAATAGTGAAGATGGTGGAGAGCGGGAAATTCTCCCTCGACGATACCATCATCCTGACCAGCTATTCCAGCAACCTCGAGCTCCGCGAAAAACTCAGCAAAGAGGGATTCACCAGAATCCTCGTTTGGAATACCATCGAAAGCTATTCCGATCTGGTCAAAATGGTGGAGGACGTTTCGCTGATCGCATCCGGAAGCATCCCGGACTCCATCACTGCGATGAAGAGCAAGATCAAAGCCGTGGAAGACAAAGCGGCCAGTTTCGATGGAACCGACAGACCCAAAGCGCTCTACGTCTGGTATTACAGCAAATCGCTTCAGATCGGCAACACCGGAATCATGAAATCGATGCTGGACGTCTGCAAGGCCAACAACATAGGATATGACCCTTCGAATTCTGCCGCCAGATATGGCGACGTCAATGCCATAACCAAGCTTCTGGAGAACAACAAAGATGCCGTAGTGTTCGTGTCCAACTCATACTTCAGCGCCGGGAAGACTCTAGATGACTTCTACAACGAAGTGTTCTCCGGAGACAGGACCATCAAAGTCATCCCGATGGGCCTCCAGTGGAACAATTGGTGCCCAGAATCTGCTGATGGTCTCACCGAGATCGCCAATGCGCTGTATGCGTCCGAGCCGACGCCCGCTCCTGAACCTGCCCCTGAGCCGAGCGAAGACAAGGGCCTTGGGAAATACATCGTATACGCCGCGGCTGCGATGTCGGCGATCCTTCTCTTAGCCCTTATCGGCCTCTATTTCAAGCTGAAAAAGAACAAGGCCTGAGCGGAACCCAAACACAAGGAGGAGGAGAATGAAAGCTAAGCGCGGAATCGCATCGTCGCTGATTGTGATGGCCATATCTTTGGCCCTCCTCCTCATATTCGTCTTCCTGGACCTTTCCATCGCCGGGAAGGAAATGCTTTCGATCGCCGAAGTCGTGGATGCTCTCCTAGGCCATGGGACGTGGGCCAACGACATCATCGTCAACGGGCACAACGTCCCCCGCATCGTATTCGGCATAGGGATAGGCGCCGGCCTCGCAGTAACCGGAGGCGTGATGCAAGCGGTGTTCAGAAACCCTCTGGCCACGCCTTACATCCTTGGGCTGTCTTCTGGGGCGTCTCTGGGAGCCGCATTGGCCATAATATTCCCGATATCCTTGATCCCGATGGCAATCACCCAGCCGCTGGCCGCCTTCGTTCTGTGCTTCGCGACGATGGTTCTGGTCTACACAATATCGCGCTCCGGAGGAAGCCTGGTGAAAACCGAGACATTGGTCCTCGCCGGAGTCGCTGTCTCGTCTCTGATCTCCGCGCTGGTCTCGTTCCTTACCTACGTCGCGCCCAGCGAGAAGATGGGGAGCATAGTGTTCTGGTCCATGGGAAGCCTCGGAGATGCCGGATGGAATGAGATATGCGTTGCGCTCCCGATAATCTTCATCGGAATCGCTCTGATGCTTACCCAATCCATGAACCTGAACGCGATGATGCTTGGGGATGCCCATGCCATGGACCTGGGCGTCGACGTCAGAAGGACCAGGCTGTTCCTTCTCGTCGTCTCATCCCTCGTCGTTGCCGCTTGCGTATGCTTCGCAGGCACCATAGGATTCGTCGGGCTGGTCATACCGCACATGATAAGGCTGATCCTCGGCCCTGACAACCGCCTGATACTTCCTCTGTCGGCCGTCGGCGGGGGAGCCTTCGTGGTGATGTGCGACTTCATAGCCCATTATGCCGCCCAGTTCTTCGGCGTCCTTCCGATAGGGATAGTCACAGCCATCATCGGAGCGCCGTTCTTCATCTATCTTCTGTGCAGCAGGAAAAAGGAGGTGGGATGGTGAGCGGGAAAATGGATGTCGAAGAACTCAGCTATTCCTACAGGGAGAAGAAAGTCCTCGACAGCATCAGCCTCAGCGTCGGCAAAGGGGAGATACTAGGGATACTCGGCCCGAACGGATGCGGGAAATCTACCCTCCTCAAGAATCTCAACAGAAACCTCTCTCCAGAGCATGGATGCGTCCTCATTGAGGGGGACGACATCGCTGACATGAGAAAGAAGGATATAGCCAAGAAAGTAGCCGTCGTGCCGCAATCCAACGAGATACGCTTCGCATTCACTGTCAGAGAGATCGTGGAGATGGGCAGGATGCCGTTCCAGGAATCTTTGAGAGGCCTCACCTCCGATGACGAGCGCATAATAAAGGAAGCCATGGAGCAGACCGGAATCTCGGACATGGCCGACCGCCACATCAACACCATGAGCGGCGGGGAGAGGCAAAGGGCGATCATCGCCAGGGCCATAGCCCAATCCCCGGACATCATCCTGATGGACGAGCCCACGCTGCATCTCGACATCAACATGCAATTCGAGATCCTGGATCTGATCAGGGACTTATCCCGCGAGAAGGGGCTCACAGTCGTCATAGTGTCCCACGACCTTCCCATGGTCGCCCGCTACTGCGACAGGATGGTTCTCATTCACGACCGCAACATTTTCGCCATGGGCAGGCCCGAAGACATACTCACGGAAGAGAACATGAGAATCGTGTTCGGAATAGACGCCAAATTCGAGAAAGACGAGCGCGGAGCCAATACCGTCAGGCTCTACGGTTCCTTCAAAGGCTGAAACCGACGGAAAGTTCATTTATTGTACGCCGATGGTCGCGCATGCGCTGGATGATCCGCAGCAAAATCCACAGGGCGACCGTCACGGAGGCCCGCCCCGATTACGAGGGCAGCATAACCGTCGATCTGGACCTCCTAGACAGGGTAGGCATATGGGTGGGCGAGAAGGTTCTGGTGGCCGACGTGAACAACGGAAGCCGCTTCGAGACGTATACCCTGCCGGGAGAGCGCGGATCCGGAATCATAGCGCTCAACGGAGCCGCGGCGCACATGTGCGAGATAGGCGACAAGGTCATCATAATGGCTTTCGAGCTCACCAACGATCCGATCCATGCCAAAGTCGTGCTGGTCGACGGCGACAACAAGCCCGTCAGGGACCTGGTATACCGATGTACATAATCTACACCGACGGCGGATCCAGAGGGAACCCAGGGAAGGCTGCGTACGGCGTGGTCGTGACGCTGGACAAGAAAATCATCCGCGAAAAGTCTGAGTTCCTGGGGGTCCGCACCAACAATTACGCCGAATACCGCGGCCTCATCGCCGGGATCAAAGAGGCGCTGGATCTGGGCGCGGAAGAAGCCGAATTCGTCATGGATTCCCAGCTGGTCATAAGGCAGATGACCGGGCAGTACAAGGTGAAATCCCCGGACATGAAGGCGCTGCACGACGATGCCGTGGCGCTGGCATCGCTGATACCTTCCGTGAAATACAGGAACGTCCGCAGGCACGAGGAATTCATCCCGAAAGCGGACGAGCTGGTGAACAGAACCTTGGATTCGAACCGAAGCCTTTTATGAAACCTGAATAACCAACGTTAAATACCGCACGGATTCTCTTGCGGATATGGGAAACGAGATTGCCATCGAAACGGAACATCTCACAAAGACCTATGGCAATTTTACAGCGATCTCAGACATCAACCTGTCCGTTAGAAGGGGTGAATTCATGGGCCTCATGGGCCCGAACGGCGCAGGCAAAAGCACTACGCTCAAAGCCATCACCGGCCTTCTCAGACCCACTTCCGGGACGGTCCGCATCGATGGGATCGACATCAAAGACCACAGGCACGCGATGGAGCATGTGGGCTGCGTCATAGAGACTCCGGACCTCTACCCTTCGTTCTCTCCCGCGGAGATACTAGAGTACATCGGGAAGATATACGGGATGGACAGAACGGAGATCGCCATCAGATCCAGGGACGTCCTGGAGACGATGAAGATGTGGGAATGGAGAGACAAACCGATAAGCGGATTCTCCAAGGGGATGCGCCAGAGGGTCGTCATCGCCCAGGCATTGCTTCCGAACCCGGAGATCATCATACTCGACGAGCCAACATCCGGCCTCGATCCGAGAGGGATGGTCGAGGTGAGGCAGATACTCAAAGGGCTCAAATCCAAGGACAGGACGCTCCTGATAAGCACCCACATCCTGAGCGAGGTCTCCGAGCTGTGCGGCTCCGTCGCGATGATAAGGGACGGCAGGACCATAGCATCCGGCGACGTCAGCACGCTGATCCACAGCAGCGGACATACCGGCGTGGAACTGACCATCTGCACCATCAGGCCCATTCCTGACGATTCGCTGAGGGACATATCCGCGATGGAGGGCGTCTCCTCCGCCGAGCGCAAAGGGAAATGCACGGTATCCATAGGGTTCCAGGGCACCCCGGAGCAGCAAGCCGCGATCGCCAAAGCAGTCTTCGACTCCGGCGCCGGCATGCTCTCGATGAACGAGAGAGGAGCCTCGCTGGAGACTTTCTACATGGAGCTCACGGAAGGTGAGAAACCATGAGCGGCCTGTCGAAAGTGGTCGATTTCTTTTCCTTCGAAAAGACCGTCGAAAAGGGGGAGGCAGCGAGGGCCAGGAATGAAGCGGAAAAGAAGGCGATGGAAGAATCCTTCTACTCGCACGTCGAGGGCGAAACCCAGAGAGAAGGATCCGGCACCTGGAGGAACACGGGATATTACGCCACCGACGAGGAGGCCCACAGGAACGTCAGATACTCGATCAGATCCTCCGCGAACCAGACTCTGACCGTTTTCATGGCCCAGATGAAACTGTTCGCGAAGATGAAATGGACTTACATCCTCCTGTTCATGGCGCTTCTGATACCGATTATTGCCTTGGGGGTGCCGGGATTCGTGAACTTCCTTACGAATTTCGGTTTCAGCGAGGCCTATTCGAACACCCGCATAGCCGGGCTCCTCTTCTTCCTGCCGCTGATGCTCGGTCTGGTGACTTCGGTCATGTGCGGGAAGCAGATGCCTACCGAGTTCAAGGACAGAACAGCCTATCTGAACATCCCGCTGCCGATGTCCCGCGCATCGTTCTATTTCGGGAAGTATCTGGCCGGGTTCGTCATGTGCGTCGGGGTGTTCATGTTCGCGTACAGCATGGCGATCATCACCGTCATCACGAAATACGACACCATATTCGCGGACCTCATCCTCGAATCCCTGCTTCTCACGGTCATCGGCATCCTGGCGTACTCCGCTACCGCTTACTGCCTAGGATGCTTCACCAAAAAGGGATCGTCGATATTGCCGTTCGCAGTCATGAGCTTCATAATTCCGTTCGCCGCGATGATCATATGCACCCAGTTCAACGATTATACCCTGACCCTGCTCCCGTTCTTCCTCGGCGAAGCCGCGCTGGGGATACTCGGAGCGCCCATGTCCGGATCTGTGGGAATGATAGCCATAGCGTTCATGGACCTCTCATCGGTGTGGACAATGATAGCCGTGGGGATCGCATGGGCGATTGCGATGCTTGCGATCGGATACTACAGAATCAGCAGGAGGGAGATGTGATGGAAAGGAAGATAGCAGCCGCAATCGCTTTGGCGGTATTACTGGCGTCATCGTTCGTTCCCGCGCTGTCCGATGAAGCTTCGGCCGACGGGGGAACCGTGAGGATATCGAACTCCTACGCCGGCTATTACAGGACAACGTACGACCTCGCGCTTGAGAAGACTTCGAACGAGATGTTCTTCAAAGAGAGCAGCGCCGACAAACTGTCCCAGATGAGCAGGATACTCGACGGGGACCACAAGGGCACTGTGCCCGAGGAGGATTCCGATTTCCGCGTGGGCGAGCCCATCAGAGTCTATTGCATCTCTGACGACGTTTTCATCTTCATGCAGCTGAAGTACACGGATGAAAGGGGCATCATACAGGTCATACCCGAAGTCTTCTATTCCCCCTGGGGAGCCGATTTCCTCGTGAAAGCCGGTGATTCGTTCACGTTCTGCGTGACGAAAGCGGTCGACAACAACGGCCACGAAATCTGCTGCTACGTCGATGACCCCGAAGACCTCCATTACTACGACTTCGAAGCCAAAAAATGGGTCTCCAACACCTATCGCGGAAGCGTGAAGACGACTCAGGAGTTCACATTCAACACCGAGAGCTACGAAAAGGATCCGGTGATCTATGTGGACGTGACCTACGAGGAAAACGGGTTCAGCCAGCCCGAAGGCTCTTCGCTGCTTTATGCGGCCCTGTTCGCATCGATCACGATACTGATATTCGCGGTTCTCGTGTACGCGAGCCTCAAACCCAAATGGTCCAAATGAACGCTTTCAGGGGGAGGGACATCCCCTCCCCACCAAAAGCGACCGAAAATGGGGCTGCACCCCCGTCAAAAACGTTTTCCCGCTATTTCTGAGGGCAGATCCTCCGTTTTCACGAGCTTCTGCTCGCCGGAGGTCATATCTCTGAGGGTCACGGAGCCGCTTTCCATCTCTTTCGCCCCCACTATGACGGCATACTTCGCCCTCACCGCCGAGGCGTACTTCAGAGCTTTGGCCATCTTGCGCCCCATTATGTCGATGTCGGCGGATATCCCAGCGGAACGGAGGGATGCCACGATCTCCGCGGCTTTGAGCCTCATGTCATCGGAGACGGACAGAACGTAAGCATCGATGCCTTTGGGCTCATAGACCTGCCCCTCCTTCTCTGCGGCGAGTAGGATCCTGTCGAACCCTACGGCGAATCCCGTGGAGAATACCTTCTCCCCTCCGAAAAGCTCGGAGAGAGTGTAGGATCCGCCTCCGCAGATCTGCTTCTCGGCACCCAGAGAGGGAGCTTCGGCCTCGAAGACCATGCCTGTGTAATAATCGAGCCCGCGGACCACGCCCAGATCTATCTCCACATCCTTCACCCCAGAGGCGGAAAGATAGGATACGACCTGCCTGAGATAATCTCCGGCTTCGCCCGGGACTTTGTCGAGAACCTCTACGCCGCCGACGGTTTCGGTCAGTTCGAAAAGCGCATCTATGTCCGCGGAAGACGCTCCGATACCCTCCAAAAGCGGGCGAGCCTCATCATACAGTTTTTTGTCCAATTTCTGCAGGACTTCAGCGGTGTTCTCTTTGGGTACGCCGATATCGGCTATCCTCTGCCTGAGAACTCCGATGTGCCCGATGCGGATCCTGTAATCCTTAAGGCCGAACGACTTGATCATCTCGGAGGCCATCGAAATCACTTCGGCGTCGGTCTCGGGGGTGTCGCTGCCGATAAGCTCCGCGCCGAACTGGAAGAACTCCCTGTATCTTCCGCTCTGCGGCCTCTCATATCTGAAACACTGCCCGAAATAGAATATTTTAATAGGCTTGGGCTCATTAGCCATTCCATTAACGAACATCCGTATCGCAGGCGCCGTCATCTCCGGACGGAGAGCGATGTCGCGCCCGCCTTTGTCCTTGAACGCATAGAGCTCCTTCAGAACGTTGGGGCCTGATCTGAGGATGAATAACTCCGCATCTTCGAAAATGGGGGTTTCGACCTCCCTGAATCCGAAATTCCCTGCGACACGCCTGAGTCTGCCCTCATAGAATCTGCGTTTCTCCATCTCATCGGGAAGGAAATCCCTGGTACCACGCGGACACTGAATCATATCCCTGCGAAAGCGAAGATACTTTATATAATAGCGTCGAAATATGAGATTGCTCTTGTCTAAATACAAAATTGTATAATGCAATAGTATTTATTTAAATAAGATAACATCCAAAAAACAAAATCCAAATTAGGATTTAAAATTTATATACCAAATGAATGATACATGAATGGAAGAGGATGGGAATGACTCGCAACGAAAGCCCGGCTGAAACCATTTATAGCAATGAAAAAAATGATCCGGCGGATTCGCACCCCAAGATAGAATCCAAATCTGAAGCCATAGAGATGGTGAAGGGTATGCTGGATTCCTACGGAATACCTTACAAAATCTCCAAAGGAGCGGCAATCGTGGAGACTGTCAAGCCCTGCAGGATTCGCCAGCAGATACGCATCCACTCTGACGTGGCAGTGGTCTTGACCTCCAGAAGGCTGGACAAGATGCCATCTTCCGAATACATCAACGATTTGAATTCGAAAACCGAGATCGGAGCGTACTACATAGACGGAAACAACCTCGTGTATCGCAACTATGCGTACTTAGATGGGCAATTCGATGAGAAGCTGGCGATAATCCTGGCGGATGGGAAGAGAAAGTCGATCGAATTCTCCTTCGAAAGGAACGAGGGAGGCATCGTTTATGGATGAGCCTGAAGGCTCCGAGATGGTGTCCTTCCCCTCGGCCTTCATGACGGCGGATGAAGCCAAAAAAAGCCTCCTGATGGATACGTACGAAGATTCGAGCTTCGAATGGCAGAGCAGCAAGACGTTCCTGTCCAAACTATCGGAGTTCGATCCTGAGAATCCTAAAGGGTGCGGGGGAGCGGTCATGTACGTCCATGAGGGCAAGATCTTCGTGGACAACGATTGCACCCACACCCTCCTGTCCTCCGCTACGGGTGTCGGGAAAACCCAACTGTTCCTGCTTCCATCCGCGTTCTCGTGCATAATATCCGGGGAGTCGGCGTTCATCATCGATCCTAAGGAAGAATGCCGGACGAGGCTGAAACCCATATGCGACAGGCTGGGAATTGAAAACGTGGTTTTGGATCTGAGGCGCCCGGCGGAATCGAACGCCGTCCATCTGCTGAAAGAAAGCTACCTGAAATACAGGTCCGGAGAAAAAGGGAAATCCGAAGCCATATGCGACATCGAAAAGATGGCTCTGAGCCTGATACCAGACGAAGAAAGCCGCTCCAACGACAAGTATTGGACCCAATGCTCCAGATCGGCTCTGTGCGGATCGATCGTAATGCTCTTCGAGACTTACGACAACATCCAAAAAATCAATTTCTCATCGGCCGCCGTGCTGGTAGGGAAGGTCTTCGACGACGGTTCGGAAGAGAACAGGTACGTCAAAAACCTCCCCGACGACTCGTACATCAACCAATGCTTCATTCCCCTCATAAGAAACGCCGACACCACGGCGAAAAGCGTATACGGATCGTTCAGGGGATACATGGCGAAGTTCTCCTCCAACAAGGAGCTCAACAAGCTCATGTTCACCGATGAGAGCGAAATATTCGACATGGGGGACAGACAGAAGGTCATCTTTCTGATTATGCCGGACGATTCGGGGGCATATTTCAGCATCGCCTCGCTGATAACCAGCATGCTCATCCAGAGGCTCTACGAGAGATCCTCCCGGGAACCTAATTGCGCGCTGCCGGTGAGATGCAACATCCTCCTCGACGAATTCGGGGTAATCCCGCCGATACCCGACGTCGACGTGTATCTGAGCACCAGCAGGTCGAGGAACATCCGCTGGATGATGTGTATCCAATCTTTCTCCCAGCTGAACTCCAGATACTGCGACAAGGCCGGGGCCATACTCGGGAACGTATCCAACCTGATGTTCATGTACAGCCAAGAGATCGGAACCTTGGACATGATGCAGAAACTGCTCGGGAAAACCGATGAGGGCGAGCCCTTGATGTCCATCTCTGAGCTCCAATCGATCCCGTTCGGCAGAGCCGTGGTCATAAGGAAGCGCATGAAACCATTCATCACGTTCCTGGATCGCGTCGTCGATTCCCTTTGCCCGATTCCCGCCGATCCTCCGAAAATGATCGTCCGCAGACAGGAGAAGGAAGAGAAAGAGGAAAAGAAGATTGAAAAGAAGGTTGAAGAGAGAAAGCGGTCGATTATAGAGGTTGAAGAGGAGGAGCCAGACCACGAGGTAATGCTCGAAGGCTTGGAGAAGCTGTTCGGAAATGTGTTCGTGGAAGACGAGGAGCAGCCTCCGGAACTGGATTTCGAACGCAGACACAACGCCGAAGCCATCATCGAAATGGCGGCAGAGTCTTTGGATATAGAAATCCGGAAACCAAAAAAAGTCAAGGCATCGGAGGAGAAAGCGAAGAAGGTCGGAGAACTGTACGATTCCGATTCCACTATGATCGAGAACGGCGCCTACATGCTGCTCATGACGGCCGTCCTGTTCAAAAAGAGGGGCGGTGCGGTCGATGCGCTCAGCAGAAGGGTAGCGATGGGATTGGAGACGAAGAAATCCTCCGAGGCTATGAGCATGACGAGGGATGCGCTTTCCATCATCGACAACAAGACCTACAAAAAGCTCTCATCCAGAGCGAGAAAAGTTATTAGGTGAGGGGAGCCCCCTCACTTATTAAGAGAAGGCGTTTGCCTTCTGTTTTATTCGTCGTCTTCGTCGAAAACCGCCCCGCACTTGGGGCATCTCTTCGCGTTGGCGGGGACTTTGCTCCCGCACTCGGTGCAGACGAACACATCGGTGCTTACATCTACGGTCCCGTCCTCGTGGCGGATCTCCGCTTCGGTATCCTCGTCGAACTCCTTCCCGCACTTGGGGCAGACCGTCGCGTCAGCGGTTATCTCGCATCCGCATTCGGAACATACGAAACGGTCCTTCTTCTTGGGCTTCATCTCCTCGGGGACATCGATGTATGTGCCGCATTTCCTGCAGTTCACCTCTCCGGGCAGGACTATGGCGCCGCAATTCTTGCATCTGCCATAACCCTGGGGATACAGGCGGCCTTCCTCCTCCATCTTCTCGCGGGTCTTGCCGATGCTCCTCCTCATGAGAGCCGAGAAAATCAGGATCACAAAGAACATCGACGCGATGTATGCGGTCGTGTACGCAGACCCTACGAAGCATATCTTCATCATGTCGCCGTCGGAGATCCCGGTATCGTATGCGAACTGCAGATAATTCTTCTTGTCCTCATCGACGTATACCTTGAGCATGTAGAATTTGCCGCTTTCGAGGTCCAATTTCGCTGTGCCTCTATACGAACCGTCGGCATTCTTGACCAATTGAATATCGTTGAACGTCGTCGTATCTTTATTCGTCAGACGTATGGCGCCGAACGATATTCCGCTTATCGGACCATAATCGATGCCGGGCTTGAATTCCTTGTCTTCAACCGGCACCAGTGTCATGACCAAAGTACCTGTGGATTCGTCATAAGATACATCCTTGACGTATTTTCCATCGACATCTATGGTGTCTTTCAGATCATGGTTGACGCCCATATATCCGAACGTCCCAACCAGGAGCGACAATACGATGAAGATCACTCCGATCAAAGCTTTCACTTTGACTGAATTGACTCCAAGAAGATGTGGGACCATATACAGGATGATGGCCACCACCAGGAAACCTAAGCAAGCCGTGGACGCGAATCCCATCGCCTCAAGTATGAGCGCGACAGCGATCGCGATTATTATCGCCACGATCTGCTTGGTGTTGAGGGCAGACAGGTCCTCTTTGAGGCTCGTCTTGCCCACCGCTGCTTCTGCCATGGGATGCGCTATCTGTTTTCTCTTAATAATATATGCTACGCTGTTTTCGGCATCAATTCTTTGCCCTCGCACTCCGGAATCAGATTTGGCCGCAAACGCGCAGATAGCGAGAGACAATGATCGCTGGGCCGCGCCAAAGTTTTCATTTGGTTTCGCATAAGGAATTGCGATACCATGATGTGCCCAAATTGCTGCAGAAGCGTCAAAGCGGGCCAGGCTTATTGCCTCTCCTGCGGATTCCACATCGATGGCAAAGCGCGCGATAAGAAGGGCGCACTCTTTGCCCATCCTGCCGACACCGCGGAATACGCAGACGGATTCAGGCTTCTTGACAGAGGCGATACTGAGGGAGCATTCGAAGATTGGCTCAGATTCGCAAAGAATATGGGCCCGGAACATGCTGAGGCGATGCTCAATGACATTCCCCCTGCATTCTCTGAATACGCCAAAACGATCCCTGAGTATGGGTGGGCCGAAATCCCATACGAGCTTGCGGATTTGGATCGGAAAATAGAAAGTCTTCTCGACAATGGCGAGAGCCTTTCCCAGAAAATCATCGTCAGCCTGTCCGAAATCGATGCGACGAATGAGGATGAACTGCTGGCCATATGGGATTCGATAGATGAAATATCTGACATCTATGCTGGATACTGCGATGACCCAGACAAAATCGTCCGCCACCTGGAGCTTATGGCGCCGATAGCGGACAGGTTCGAAAGCGCTTTCGCCGAGGTAGGAAACGCCGATGCTTCCAAAGAAGCCGCCGCATTCGCGTCATTCTATCGCGATCTGGCGTACCGCATCCAAGGGGAGGGGCCTTCGAATCGCGACGAAGAAGATCCGGACCTATATGATGTCTATGACGTCGCTAAAAGATCATATCTCAAAGCGTCCAAAGCATCTGACCTCATGTCGGACTATAGAAAAAGGAGCTACGAGAAAAACGTGGCCAATTATCTGTATGAACTGTTCATACCAGATCGCGACCCTAACCTGTGACAGACGCCATATCGCCCGCCTCCGCAGGCTGAATCTTACTAACCACAGGTACTGATGCCATCCAAAAAAAGAATTGGACGGGTCTCCGAACCTTAAAAGCGTTGGATATACGATTCAAACTCCATTGCCTAATAATAAATACCGCTTGGACATGGGGAGAATCCGTTGGAGAACCTATGGCGACGATCGAGGACCAGATAAAGGAATTGGAGGAAGAGATCTCCAAGACCAAATACAACAAGGCGACGGAAGGGCACATAGGGAAGCTGAAAGCTAAGATCGCCCGCCTGAGCCAGGAAGAGGAGAAAAGACGCTCTTCCAAAGGTCCGACCAAAGGTTTCTACGTCAAAAAGGCTGGAAATGCCACCGTCGCATTGGTAGGATTCCCTTCGGTGGGAAAATCCACCCTACTGAACCAGCTCACCGGAGCCAAATCCGAGGTCGGAGCGTACCATTTCACCACCCTCGATGTCGTGCCCGGAGTCATGGAGTATAACCACGCCAAAATCCAGATCCTCGACATGCCCGGTCTGATCAAAGACGCATCCCGCGGAAAGGGAAGAGGGAGAGAGGTCATCGCGGCCGCCAGATCAGCCGATGTTATTCTCCTCGTGGTTGACATCTTCAACCCGAACATGAACGTGCTGTTCAAAGAGCTGTACAACGCCGCCATCCGCATGAACCAGAAGAGGCCGGATGTTGTCATAACTCCCGGCGATCACGGAGGGATTATCGTCAAACCCACCGTGAAGCTCACCAAAATCGATGTGGACACCATAAAGGACATGACCGCCGCCTATGGGCACATAAACGCGACGGTAGTCGTCCGCGAAGACATCGACGTGGAACAGATGCTGGACGTGCTGGCCGGCAACAGGGTGTACATCAAATCCATCATGGCGATCAACAAGGTGGACCTCGCCAAGCCCGGACAATTGGAATCGGTGCAGGAGATGCACAAAGCCTACCGCAACGTCCCGGTATCCGCAGCCACCGGATTCGGGATAGACGAGCTGAAACAGGCCATATACGACACAATAGACATGATCCGCGTATACCTCAAACCGCAGGGGCAGGAAGCGGACATGGACATCCCGCTCATAGTCAAGCGCGGGAACAGCGTCGGAGACGTTTGCGAGCTCATCCACAGGGATTTCAAGAACAATTTCAGGTATGCCATGGTCTGGGGCAAAAGCGCGAAATTCCCTGGCCAGACTGTCGGCATGGACCACGTCGTTCAGGACGAGGACATACTCTGCATCATAGTCAGAAGATGATTTTTTCGCCGGCGGCATAGCGGATGCGCCGATACATTTAACAGAACAGCGCGGGATGGCGATGCGTGACATCCGACGGCAGCCCGGCTGATTTCGTTTTTGACAGATGGACGGAGGGATCCGCTCCCATAGAAGAGATAAAGAAGTTCGCCGAGGCGGCGTCCAACCCGGGGTCTGAGGGATACATACCAAAGAAAGACAGGATAGCCGTGTTCGATATGGACGGCACCATACTATCGGAGAACAATCCTGGCGACATGGAATGGGCGCTGTACCTCCATCGCGTATTCTCGGACCCTGGATACAGGGCCACGCAGGAGCAGAAGGACCTGGCTGAGGAGATGATGCAAGTCATCCGCACAGGCGTGAAACCTCCGGGATTCACCGCTAGGAAAAACAGGTGCAACGCTGAGGCCTTCGACGGGATGACCGTGGGGCAATACGTGTCGTACATCAAGGACTTCATCTCGAAGCCTTCGGACACGTACCTCGGAGCCGTCCGCCGGGATCTGTTCTACCTTCCTATGGTCCAGCTGATGGAATATCTGGCGGAATGCGGGTTCACTGTCTTCATCTGCTCAGCCACGGAAATCCTCAACGTCAGGACCACCATCGAAGGCACGATAGACATACCGATGCACCAAGTCATCGGCACGGAGTACCTGATCACAGCTTCCGGACAGGGCGACACCGACGGCATGAGCTACGTCATGGATTGGAACGACGATCTGATCTACACCAGCAGGATACAGCTCGTAGCCTCCGGGATGAACAAGGTCATAAAGCTCATCCAAGGCATCGGCCAGTGCCCCGCAATCGCGTTCGGGAACGGCTCTGGGGACTACAGCATGCTCACCTACGTGTCCCAGAACCCTTTCTACAAAGGCAAATGCTTCTTGCTTCTGGCAGACGATGACGTCAGGGATTACGGCAAGCCGGAAACCGCCGCGAAGCTCAGAAAACAAGCCGAAGAGATGGGATGGTCCGTGATATCCATGAAGGAAGACTTCAAAACCATCTACAAAAAAGGCGTCAGACCTAAGTTCAAAAGCATCGGCGAAGTCTTCGACGGCGGCAACCGCATCTGAGGGCAGATCACCAACATACTGCCGCTTCAGAAAGAAATCGGAAAAAGGTTTGTGGAAACGGTTTCTGAGCCGGGATTACGACCTGTCTTCGATCTCTTTCCTGACTTTGGCGATGAAATCGTCGAGCTTCATGGTCCCGGCATCGGTGCCGTCTCTGCATCTGACGGTGACGACTGTTCCGTCATCGCCCTCTTTCTCGCCGAGGACAAGCATGTACGGGACCTTCTCGAGCTGGGCCTCACGGATCTTGTATCCGATCTTCTCGTCCCTGTTGTCGAGCTCGACCCTTATGCCAGCGGATTTCAGCTTCGCCGCCACATCGGACGCGTAATCGAACGTCTTCTCGGACACCGACAGAACTTTCGCCTGGACCGGGGAGAGCCAAACCGGGAATTTGCCCGCGAAGTGCTCCGTGAGAATCCCTATGAACCTCTCGACGGATCCGAAGACGACCCTGTGGATCATGATCGGGCGGTGCTTCTCCCCGTCGGTGCCGACGTAGGTCATGTCGAACCTCTGAGGCAGCTGGAAATCGAGCTGGATGGTACCGCATTGCCACGTCCTGCCGATCGAATCCTCCAGATGGAAATCGATCTTGGGGCCGTAGAAGGCTCCGTCGCCCTCGTTGACGATGTATTCCAACCCAGCATCTTTGAGCGCGGTGATAAGGCCGTTCGTAGCCAGCTCCCAATCCTCGTCGGAACCCATGCTGTTCTCGGGCCTGGTGGAGAGTTCGACATGGTATTTGAAGCCGAATTTGGAATAGACCTCATCCACGAGCCTTATGACGCCTTTGATCTCGTCGGTAATCTGCTCGGGAGCGATGAAAAGATGCGCATCGTCCTGGGTGAAGCACCTGACCCTCATCAATCCGTGCAGGGTTCCGGACCTCTCGTGCCTGTGGACCAATCCCAGCTCCGCCACTCTTATCGGCAATTCTTTGTAGGAATGGGTGTGGATCTTGTACACCAGAATGCTTCCAGGGCAATTCATGGGCTTGATGCAAAAGGTCTCATCGTCGATTTTGGTGGTGTACATGTTCTCTTTGTAATGGTCCCAGTGCCCTGACCTGAGCCATAGCTGCTGGCTGAGAATCTGCGGAGTGGATATCTCCTGGTAATTCTCCCTGACATGCAATTCCCGCCAGTAATCGATGAGCGTATTCTTCAGAACCATACCCTTGGGGAGGAAAAACGGGAATCCCGGGCCCTCGTCCATTATGGCGAAAAGGCCGAGCTCCCTTCCGAGCTTGCGGTGGTCCCTCTTCTTCGCCTCCTCGAGCATCGCGAGATGGGCGTCGAGAGCCTCCTTGGATGCGAAAGCGGTCCCGTATATCCTCTGGAGCATTTTGTTGTGCTCGTCGCCGCGCCAGTACGCCCCGGCTATGGAGAGAAGCTTGAACGCCTTGACTGCCTTTGTGTACAGCGCGTGGGGCCCTGCGCAGAGATCGGTGAAATCCCCCTGCCTGTAGAAGCTGATGGCTTCGCCTTCGGGGATGTCGCTGACGAGCTCGACTTTGTAGTCCTCGCCCTTCGACTTCAGATACTCTATGGCCTCTTCGCGAGACATGGTAAAGGTCTCGATTTTGATGTTCTCCTTGACGATCTTCTTCATCTCGGCCTCGAGTTTCTCTAGATCCTCGGGGACGAATCCGCCCTCCTTATCAAAATCGTAGTAGAATCCGTCGTCGATGGCTGGCCCGATCGATAATTTGGTGTCAGGGTACAACCTTTTGACGGCTTGGGCGAGCACATGGGAGGCTGTGTGCCTCAGAACTTTGAGCTCGTCTTCGCATTCCTTTACCGTTCCGTCGCTGTATAGAGCTTTCATTGTATCACTCAGCACCCGTCCGAATACGAAATCGGGCTGGGATTGTTGGTTGGGGGAGGCGCATGACTTCCTGAGATATAACGGTAGGCATTGCGGTTGTTATCCTATACATCCGTGAATAAATATTTTTAAGGAGTGCCTAATTACATAGCATAGGGTCAGGATTTGCCGCTGCCCCGGCGAAAGCTGTAAGTCCGGACTCGGTGACGTGGTGTGTTGGGATGAACGATAATGGCAGCTCTAGAGAATTCTATGACGACGATTCGCTGCTTGAGGCGATGAGCAATGAGCCACATTTCGTAGATATTCTGAACACACTTTACAATTACATCTCCGATGACGAAAACTCCGAATCAAGCAATAGTTTCTCGGAAAATTTAAAGCGTTATATACCAAAAGGAATACAGCAAATCGATATTGACCATATTGCAAGAGCTATAACAATACAAAAAGATTTATGCAACGATTTGAACTGCAATTCCGACACTCTAAACAGATTATGCGAAAGTCCCCTTCGTATGGGTCTGATATCTAAAAAAGTCATATCGAAACCGAAATTGTTCTTTATTTACTACCTGACTGACGAGGGGCTTCGTCTTTGCTGGATGCTACACAATCTGAAAACGCTGAGCGATATGGCAAGGGGCCCTTCGGAAAAGATCAGCTATCATCGGAATGAATATAGAAAAGTGAATTCTGATATCACATTCATCCGTAAGCAGAGAAATGCGATAAAAGCGGAGATGGCGCTGAATTATATCATTGAACAGGGACTTCTGACTTTGGCTGAATACGGCGATGACGGGTACAAATGGGATAACGTCGCCGCCAACGAATTTTCGATCGATGTGGAATCTGTTGCCGTCGACGATACTATCAAACTGGAATATTATGACGCTGAAAAGTATCCTTTCACATCGAGCAACAGATATTATGATGATCTTTTCAAAAAAATAGCCGGGAATTTGATAAACAGATGGCAGAAATCCGAGGGGATGTTTACCAGCAAAAAAATCAACGCCGGATATGTGCCGATCACTTTTGTGGCGCCGGCTTGCGATAAAAATACGATTGCGCTGATGAATGAGGGTCTGAGCTATTACATCAGAAGCATAGCTGAAGACTCTGGATCATGCGACAAAGTGGATCTTCAGACCATCGGCTTCGAACGCAAAGCGGAAACGATCGGCGGCTTCGGTTCTGTGGGATCAGACGATCGCCAATTCGATTTCATTCCTGACAGTTGGGATCCGAACGGAAAAGATGGCCCCGGGAATCATTTAGGAAACATAAATGATGCAATTGATCTGGCAATAGCGACGTCAGAATGCTATTGCAACTATTGCTGGCAAAAGACCGACCGCCAAGCGAAAATAACGAAACCCCAGATTATTCTCATATTACCGGATTGCGTCGAATATACATGGCCAAGCAACGAAAGCATAGATATCGTGCGCTCTTATCTGAGATACAAAAACAAAGAAGTTTGGGCATTTTTCTTCGGCGAACCTGACGAAAATGTTTTCCACGCCGTATCCAGAATGATCGGATCTGACAGAGTTTTCGTGAGGGAAAAATGCGATTACCTCGGCATGTTCTCTTGGGCGGCCAAACACACCTACAACCTGTCCCGCACCGCGGTCACCAACGATGCGGCGGAACAGAAAAATGTGCCGGTCCAAATCCCGCTGTTATCTGATACTCTCCCCGCGAATGCTCCCGCGATGCTGCGGGCTCCCCAATGCACTCCATATTCGGAGGAAGAGAGTCGCTCTGATTGGACGTCATGCATGCCCATAGAATGCGAACATTGTGATGCGGATGGATCACATTACTTTAATTGCTGTTTAAGTGAGATTGATGATTCGCATAAAGAGGAATGCGAACTGAAAGAGCCGGAAACATACTGCGACGATGATTGACCTTTTTGATGCGCGCTGGCTTGGATTCCGCGAATCGACTGCACAAATGAAGATCGCCCGCCCAACTGCTCAGGTTATAATATGATGGGCAGCATAACCGGAAGCGAATGACCACCGACAATCCGCATCCGATAGTGCCTTTGGATTCCTCCAATCTAGATATCGGCCTGGTGGGCGGCAAAGCCGTAAACGTAGCCAGGATGATCGCGGAAGGATTCAGCGTGCCTCCCGCCTATTGCGTCACGGTCGATGCGTACGATATGTTCCTCGACGTCACCGGGCTGAGGGAAAAGATATCTGGCATCCTTGAGACCACCGATTTCGATGACGACGCATCTCTGGAGAACGCTTCGAAAACCATAAAGGAGATGATTGTGGGAGCGGACCTTCCCTCCGATGAGCTCGGAGCCCTCAAAAAAGAGCTGACCGGGATGCAGGGGCGCTATTTCGCCGTCCGCTCGTCGGCTGTGGCGGAGGACCTTGCCGAAGCCAGCTTCGCGGGGCAGCAGGACACTTTCCTCAACGTCGAAAAGCACGACATCCCCAAGATGGTCTTGGTCTGCTGGTCCTCCTATTGGAACGGCAGGGCGATGAAGTACAGGCACGACGCATCGATAGACCATCTCTCCCAGGGCATGGCGGTTGTCATCCAGAAAATGGTATCGTCGGACATCAGCGGAGTCATGTTCACCTCGGACCCGGTCACGGGCGAGGACCATACGGTCATAGAGGCTTCCTGGGGGCTCGGTGAATCCATCGTATCCGGGCTCGTGACGCCTGACAGATACGTCGTCTCCAAAGAGGGAGAAGTCATCGAAGCGACCGTTCGCAGCAAAGACCGCGGATTCTTCCTCGTGGACGGCAAGAACAGCCAGGTGGAGATCCCTCCTGAAAAAGCAAACGCCCGCTGCGCCGACGACGAAGCCCTCAGATCGATCGCGGAGCAGGGCAAGAAGCTGGGCGCCCACTTCGGATGCCCCCAAGATGTAGAGTGGGCCATAGAAGACGGGAATGTTTACATTTTGCAGTCAAGAGCGATAACAACGCTCCCTGAAGACACAGAGAAGGACGGCATTCTGTGGTCCAGAGGATACGGCGACGAATACTGGGCGGATGCCACCACTCCTATGTTCTACACTGTCATGGGAAAGATGCTGACCGACTACGTCAACCACGAAGGGGCGCACATGATGGGCTACAAAGATCTGGAATCCGGCCCTCTGACCAAACTCCACAAATCCAGGGTATATTTCTCGGCCACAGTTTTGGAGAGGATATTCGCCCACTACCCCAAACTGATACGCTCCAAAGAGCTTCTGGAATACTTCCCCAAAGGGGAGCAGAATAGGATATCGAAATACCCGAACGATTACTTGGGGATGGTGAAATCGCAGATCTGCCTTATGATCCGCGACAGGGACGGCATGATCTGGAAGACCGACAAGGCGTACAGGGAATGGGCGGACGACTTCCTGAAACTCTGCGGGGAGTTCGATTCCGTCGATCTCCGCGGGCTGCCGGACGAAGGCCTTTCGCAATGGTACCGCAGAATACGCGACGGGTCCACCAAGCACTATCAGCTGATCCGCTACGGGATGGTCTCGCATTCGATCATGACCAATCTGCTGGTCAAGAACTGGTCGGCAAAATGGCTGAGCGACGACGGCAGCATCTACGCCGGGCTGATGTCCGGATTGGAGGACAACAAGACCATCGAAACCAACAAAGGCTTCTCAGACTTGGGCGTCGCGCTGAGGAAGGATCCGGAAGCCAGGGAGAAAGCGGCTTCGATGGGCGGGGAAGAATTCCTCTCGTGGCTCGATTCATCGGATTCAGAATTCAAAGATGCGTACGGGAAATTCATCGCCGAATTCGGGCACAGGTCCGGAACCAGAGAGCTGAACGCTCCGAGGTGGGCGGAGGATCCCGATTACGTAATAGGTATGGCCCTCCAGATGTGCTCCGGAGGGGTCGATCTGCGCGAAGAATTCGCGAACGGAGTGAAACGCAGGGAAGAGACCGAGGCGGAAATAAAAGGGAAGCTTGGCCTCTTCAAAAGGACACTCATGTTCAAGGTCCTGAAGTATGCGCGCACCTATCTGATATTCAGAGAGAACCAGAGGTTCTATCTGGACCACATCATGTACAGGAACAGGCTGATCTTTCTGGAAGAGGGAAGAAGGCTCTGCGAGCGCGGGCTATTGGGCGACAGAGAAGATATCTTCTTCCTCGAGGACACAGAAGCCATCGACATCCTGGAAGGGAAAGACATCGGCGACATCAAAGACATAATCGCGCCGAGAAAAGCCGAGTTCATGAGATACCGCGACAGATTGCCTCCCAAATTCCTGCTGGACGGCGTGGATTTCGATGACGAGCCTACATCCCACGGCGACGTTCTGACGGGAGCCGCTTCCAGCCCGGGGACGTATCGCGGAAGGATCCGCGTCATCATGGACGTCAGGGAGCTCGGACAGGTGGAGAAAGGGGAGATCCTGGTCACAAGCAACACGGATCCGGGCTGGACGGTGGCGTTCTCCAAGCTTGGAGGCCTTATAACGGAAACCGGAGGCATCCTCTGCCACGGGGCGGTCATATCCCGCGAATACAGGATCCCGGCCGTGACTGCGGTCAAATCTGCGACCAGCATCCTGAAAACCGGGGATGTGGCGATAGTCGACGGCAGCAAAGGGGAAGTCACCATATTGGAGGGAACGGAATGAACGGAGACTTGGAATGGAACATCAGCTATTATTTCAACCTGCACGACCAGAAAAACGGCGTCACGGCCTTCATGCGCATAGGGAGCAAGCCCAACAAGAACGAGAAATCAGTCTTCCTGTTCGTCATCGAGAAGGATCGCATATGCGGGATCAGGAACGCCGTGCCGTGCGACGAGGACAGAAAATCCTGCTCGGGGCTGTCTTTCAAGGAAGAGAACGGCGCGTGGAAGATCGGCTACAAAGGGCCGCTGTTCGACGTGGCCTCCGCAGAGCCGATCCCTCTTATGTCGTCACTGGACATAATCTGGAAGCCGGTGAACCCTCTGATGGACTACCATGACTGCGTGGACGCCCGCAGGGCGGAGATGTCCTCCAAAACGGCGTCGGAGCACTTCGAGCAGTTCGGACTGGCGGCCGGGAAGATAACCGTCGGAGATTCGTCATACGAAATAGACGCCACCGGGGAAAGGGACTTCAGCGAGGGAGTCCGCGATTGGGGATCCCCGAAGATGTGGCTATGGCTCAATTCCGTGTATGGGAAAGAAAAAGGGTTCAACGCCACCAAGCTGTCCACGCAATTGGGCGACGTCGACGCCGGATACGTCGGGACCGCGGCATCCAACGACCCAGTCATAGGAATAGACGTGGATATCGCCTACAACGGCGGAGTTCCGTCCTCATATTCGATGAGAATGCGGTGCAGATCCGGCGCGGAATACGATGTCGAAGCGAAGATAATGCGCTGCGCCCGGCTCCCGATGCAGGGAAGCAACGAGATGATGCTCATCGAGACGATATCCTAGACCGAGATGGACGGCGAAACCGGCTGCGGCATCGCCGAATTCCTCGTCCCGGCCAAGCGCGATGCGGAATGAGCCCCTCCGACGGAAAGGCACGCAGAATCCGGAAGAATAGCCGATGGAGGGCCCGGATTCCCGGATGCTGTATGACCGTAGCGGATATAAACAGTAAAGGGATTAGCATCCTTGCAGACGGGCACGAAGCGTCTCTGCCGTCCCTTGCATGAAAAATTTCCAACACGTGGGGTTACCCAATGGATAAGAAAATCGTAGATGTAAACGAGCTGCACGTTGAAGATGTACCCTTCGTGGGAGGCAAAGGCGCCAACCTTGGGGAGCTCACGAACGCCGGATTCCCCGTTCCGGAGGCATTCGTCCTCACTACGGTCGCTTACGATTATTTCATCGACTCTAGCAGGATTTTCGATGCCATCAACAAAGAGCTAGCGGGCATCGACAGAAACTCCGATGACAGCCTCGAGAACGCCTCGAAGAAGATCAGAGGCCTTTTTGAGAAATATGAGATACCCGAGGACCTCAGAAGGGATGTGTCGGCCAAATACAAGCTCCTCTTCCCCGGCGGAAAAGTCGGATTCGTCGCCGTCAGGTCCAGCGCGACCGCGGAAGACCTTCCCGACGCCAGCTTCGCCGGCCAGCAGGAGACCTATCTGAACGTCAAGGACGAGGACGATCTCTTCGATAAGATCAGGAAATGCTGGTCGTCCCTCTTCACCGCCAGGGCCATAGCGTACCGCGAAAAGCAGGGATACTCCCACAGCGAAGTCAAATTGGCGGTCGTCGTCCAGAGGATGGTCAACTCCGAGTTCTCGGGAATAATGTTCACCAAAAACCCCAACAACGGGGCGAATGAGATCATAATCGAAGCCGGATACGGGTTGGGAGAGGCTCTGGTCGGAGGCGAGGTCACCCCTGACACTTACATCATCGACAAGCAGAAGATGAAGATCTCCAAGAAGATCGTCTCCACCCAGACCTGGAAATACGTCCGCGGCCCCAAGGGAGGCGTCGTCAAGGAGGACATCCCCAGCGCGATGACCAAATCCCAGAAGATACCGGACGACCGCATCCTCGAGATCGCCATGATCGGGCACCACATCGAGATCCACTACGAGAAGCCCATGGACATGGAATGGTGCATCGAGGGCGGCAAAGCCTACATCGTGCAGGCCAGGCCGATCACCGTCACCGGAGACGCGGCCACCAACGAATCCGTCGGCACCCCGACTTCCAGCGAAGACATAATCACCTCCGGACTCGGCGCCAGCCCCGGGCTTGCCATGGGAAAGGTCGTGATCTATGAGACCGGAATGAGCCTCGACGTCATCAAAAACGGCGACATACTGGTCACCAAAATGACCATGCCGGACATGGTCCCCGCCATGAGCAGGGCCGCCGGGATCGTCACCGACGAGGGCGGAATGACCTGCCACGCCGCGATCATCTCCAGGGAGCTCGGGACCCCTTGCGTCGTCGGAACCGGTAATGCCACCGAGATTCTGAAGGATGGCATGGAGATCACCGTCGACGGGACCACCGGAACCGTCTACAAAGGGATAATCAAGAGGAAAGAGGAGGCTGCCGCCGCGCCCGCTGCCATCGGCGAATTCGTGCCGATAACCGGGACCAAAGTCATGGTGAACATGTCCATGCCCTCAAAGGCGGAGGAGATAGCCCAGCTCCCGTGCGACGGGGTCGGCCTGATGAGGATCGAGTTCCTCTTCACCAACTACATCGGCGAGCACCCCTGCGCGGTCATCAAAGAAGGCAGGACCCAGGAGCTCATCGACAAGCTCGTCGAAGGCATCTCCACGGTCACCAAAGCGTTCTACCCCAGGCCCATCACCCTCAGGACCTCCGACTTCAAGACCAACGAATACCGCGACATGAAAGGCGGAGCCGAATACGAGCCCACCGAGGACAACCCCATGATCGGATGGAGGGGATGCTCCAGATATGTATCCGACAACTACCGCGAGGCGTTCATGTGCGAGCTGAAGGCCATCAAGAAGGTCAGGGATGAGCTCGGGTTCAAGAACCTCAACATGATGCTGCCCTTCGTCAGGACCATCGACGAGGTGAAGGACATCACCGCGATGATGGAGTCCGTCGGGCTCAGGAGAAGCAAAGACTTCAAGCTGTACTTCATGGCCGAAGTCCCCGTGAACATCTTCATGGCGGATGAGTTCTGCAAGTACTGCGACGCGTTCTCCATCGGATCCAACGATCTGACCCAGCTGACCATGGGATGCGACAGGGATTCCGATATCCTCGGCCGCATGGGGTATTTCGACGAGAGGAACGAAGGCGTGAAGAGAGCGATCTCCCACCTGATCAAGGTTGCCCACGAGAACGGCAAATTCGTGAGCATCTGCGGGCAGGGCCCCTCGGTTTACCCCGAATTCGCCGAGTTCCTGGTGGAGCAGGGGATCGACTGCATCTCCCTGAACCCCGACACCTTCGTCAAGACCAAGAGGATCATCGCCTCCGCGGAGCAGAAGATCATCCTCAGGGACCTCAGAAGCCTCAGAAACAAATTCTGAAATAAAAATGGGGGAGAAATCCCCCGCTTAATCATCCAGTTTTTTGGGATCGTTCCCGTCCATCATATCCAGCAGCCTTTTGTTTATGGTCTCGGCCATCTCAGAGGGCAGCAGAAGCGTCGCCTCCTCCATGAAGGGGTGCATCTCGTTGTCGATGATCTTGACGTCGTTGAGCGTCCTTAGGCCCCATTTGCTGGCGGTGGATTCCAAACCCAATTTGTAATCCAGATCCGAAGGCACCAGAACTATCGCTTTCACCGTCTTATACCCAAGCAGTTTGGCGGCCATCGCCCTGTGGTGCCCGTCCACGAGAAGATATCCGTTGCGCCTCTTGATCATAATCAGCGATTCGTTGAGGCCCCTCTTCAGCTCATACTGCCTGCCCTGGAGCTCGTCGTTATACACTTCCTTCTGGGTCGGTATAATCTGGTCGACAGGGATGTTCTGGTCCTCGAGCATCTTCATCGACATCCCCGACTGCTTCTCCAGGAACGTCTTGACGGAGGCCACTTTGTGCTCCTTGCCCGCCTCTATCTGAGACCTGACGATGTCTATGTTGGATACTATCCCCACGATCTTCCTGTTCTCGTCGACCACCGGAAGATTCCTGAGCCCGTAACGGAACATCAAACGGGTGGCATCGGAAAGAGCCATGCCGGGGGATGCGGTGAACGACTTCATCGTCATGACTTTGCGGATCATCTCGTTGGATTGGTCGATGTATTTGAGGAGGTCTTTGGCGGTGACGAAACCGAGCAGATAACCGTTCTCGACTATCGGGAACCCGTGGAAGTTCGAGTTCAGGAGCTCCTGCCTCACCTGTTCCACGGTCATGCTCGGCCCGACATAACGGACATCCTTGATCATTATCTCGCCAACCGTTTTCTTTGCCATGGATTAGAGATGTCGGTAAGAATAGAACAATATTGCGCAGGATGCTCCCAGCAATCTTAAAAGATGCATCGCGCATAAGGTTGCCCAGAGGTTATCTAAATGCCGCAACCGATGCTTACCGAGGAGAGCATACAGGAAGAGACTGCCCTCCAAGACACCCTTAGGAACATCAAGCACGTCATCATCGTCATGAGCGGGAAAGGAGGGGTCGGAAAAAGCACGGTCTCATCCAACCTGGCCATGACCCTCTCGATGAAAGGATACAAAACCGGGATAATGGACCTGGACCTCACCGGGCCCAACATCCCCAAGATGTTCGCCGCCGAAGACGATCAGCTCAACGTCGAGAACGGGAAGCTCATCCCGGTGGAGATACCCCCGTCCATCAAGCTCATGTCTCTGGCTTTCCTTCTCCAGAGCAAAGATACCCCCGTAATGTGGCGCGGACCCGTGAAGATGGGTGCTGTGAAACAGTTCATCGAGGACGTGAACTGGGGCGAACTCGATTACCTTGTCATAGACATGCCTCCGGGAACCGGTGACGAAGCCATCTCCATCGTCCAGCTCATACCCAAGGCGGATGGGATGATCATCGTCACCACGCCTCAGGACGTCGCCCTTCTGGACAGCAGGAAATCCCTCGTCTTCGGGGCGGAGACCAAGATTCCGATCATAGGCATAATCGAGAACATGAGCGGGTTCGTCTGCCCCCATTGCGGCGAGATCACGAACATCTTCAAGACCGGCGGAGGGGAAGCCACCGCCAAAGAGATGAACGCCCAGTTCCTCGGCCGCATCCCGATAGAGCCCGGCATCGTGGATTCCGGAGACAAAGGAGTTCCGATAGTCCTCGGATACCCCGACTCGCCGTCCGCCAAAGCCTTCAAAGAGATCGCCGACAAAGTCATCAAGACGGTAGAATGAAGATAATAGCCGTTTCCGAGGGGGAAAGCCTGGATTCGTACATAGCGGACGACTTCGGGCATGCCCCTTTCTTCCTTCTGGTGGACTCCGAAAGCCTGGATTACAGGGTAATAGCCAACGAATTCATGGATTCGCCCTCGGGGGCCGGGGTCGCCGTGGCGGAAGCCATCGTTTCCCTCGGATGCGTGGACGCCGTCCTGACCGGAGGGATTGGCATGCACGGGATCCAGATCCTTCAGAAAGCGGGCATACGCGTGTCCGCGGACGAGGACGGGACCGTGGAAGAGTGCGTGCGCGATTACATGAGGCGCCGCGGAAGGGACGGGGACATCTGAACGGCGTTCTCCCCGCCCGATTCCCGCGGGTCTGCCCCCGCAATAAACCTCAATAATCATAGCCGCCACCCAACCCTTAATTTTGGTGAGCGCCATGGGGTGGCGAAACGCTATGAACGCCACGGAAAACCTGAGGAAAAATGCCAGATGCCTGATGTTCGCCGCATCTTTGGCGGTCGCTCTGGCGGCGATGCTGTTCGCGACGACGATTGATACTGACGGAGCTGTGACATTCAATTCCGAAGGGCTGGAATACAAAAGCTCCGATGGCGTCAATGCTTCCGTGATCGGATATCAGAAAGAGCCTTCAGGGACTCTTGAGATACCGTCCTCGGTCGAGTTCAGCAAAAGAACGTACCGCGTAACGTCCATCGGATCCTACGCATTCGATGGGTGCGATTCCCTGACCTCAGTCCTTATAGGCGATTCCGTGACAACAATTGGGGGCTATGCATTCTATGGATGCGACTCTCTGAGGACAGTGAAACTCCCCGATTCCTTGGTCGGCATAGAATATCATGCGTTCAACGGCTGCCCAAGCTTGGCATCGATAACGATTCCGAATTCCGTGACGGGGATAGGGAACGACGCATTCAGCGGATGCATATCATTGCGGTCCGTTATTCTTCCCGGTTCCCTGAAAACGATAGGGGATTACGCTTTCTATGGGTGCGCGACCCTCTACTCCATCAGCATCCCCGATTCGGTGTCCTACATCGGGACCTATGCGTTCAGCAGATGCTCCTCGCTGGCATCGGCCAATATTCCCGCGTCGCTGACCGAGATAAAGAACTACGCGTTCAGCAGATGCCCGTCATTGATTTCCATCAGCATACCGAACGGCGTGACGGCCATAGGGGATTACGCGTTCTTCGAGTGCAAATCCATGTCCCGCGTTTCTATCCCGGATACGGTTACGCGCATCGGCGCATCTGCGTTCAGCGTATGCGAATCCTTGTCCTCGATAACCATGGGCTGCTCGGTCACCATGATAGGCGATTCCGCTTTCTATGGATGCGTATCGCTCCCATCTATCTACATCCCGGATTCTGTGACAACGATAGGAAGCCACGCTTTCGACGGCTGCTCTTCGCTCAGAGGCGTCACCCTGGGCAAATCCGTCAGAACGATCGGAACGTATGCGTTCTCCGGATGCAAGCTGATCACTTCGTTCCACATACCCAGCCTCGTCATCGCGATAAGGGAGCATGCGTTCGAAGGATGCACAGGGATGGAGTCTTTCTCGGTGAGCCCCGACAACACGGCGTACAAGGCCCCTAACGGCGTCTTGATGACCCGCGATGGCAAATCCCTGATCATCTACCCCCAAGCGAAAAAGGCGACATCCTATTACGTTCCCGACACCGTTACGTCCATAGGCATAGGGGCGTTCTACGGGTGCTCGAATCTGATTTCGGTAAGCATCGGGTCCTCCGTCAAAACCATCGGCGAATCCGCTTTCTATGGGTGCAAATCGCTGGCTTCGATTTCGATCCCGGATTCCACGGAGACGATAGGCGACCGCGCATTCTACGGATGCTCCTCGATGGAGTACGCCAAGATAGGGAAATCCGTCTCCCGCATCGGATACTATGCGTTTTACGGCTGCAATAATCTGGGAAGCATGATTTTCGAACCGAAAGACGGATGCAAAATCGAGAATCATGCGTTTTATGTCGGATATGATGCCGAAACGAGGAAGGAAGTCACAACCTATCTGAACGTGTACACCACCTCTAAAGCCGCTTCGCTCAATTTCCTCGACAATTATGCGAACAAGACCGCGCATATCACATACATAGTGAACGGGTCCTCGCCGCAGATATCATCCTTCACCTGGGGCGACATACGCTATTCCGTGGTCGGGAAAGGGACAGCCATCGCGGTCGGATGCAAGCAGGGAATCTCCGGAGCCGTCGAAATCCCGTCTTCTATCCTGTATATGCTTTGGGAATATTCCATCATCGGGATCGGCGAAAAAGCGTTCATGGGCGAAGGGATAACATCCATAACTCTGGGCGCGGGCGTTAAAGAGATAGGATCGAAGGCTTTCGCCGGATGCCAATCGCTGAGATCCGCGGACATGCCCGGCGTCAAGGAGATCAAAGCCTGGGCATTCATGAGCTGCACATACCTGGCCGAAGTCGATGCGCCTTCTGTTGAGACCATCGGCACCAGCGCGTTCTCCGGATGCTCCAGATTGACAACCGCCAAGCTCTCAGAGGACCTCGCAAGTCTGGGCGAGAAGGCATTCTATAGCTGCTCTTCCCTGAGGTCAATAGATCTGGGCGGCCTGAAAGATGTGGGAACCAAAGCCTTCGCCAACTGCTCATCGCTGTCATCGGTTGCCATGTCCGCCAAGAAGATCGGGGGATGGGCATTCCTTGGCTGCGTTTCCCTGAAGGAAATAGACATCTCCGACGCCGAATACATCGGAGCCAGTGCGTTCTCCGGATGCAAGCTTTGGAGCGCCGCATTCTCGAAGAATCTGTCGTATGTCGGCAGCAACGCCTTCTATGGCACTGCGTTCACCGACGAGAGCGGGAAAACCGTCCAGCAGACAGTGTCTGAGCTGAGAGGCAAAACGCTCAGGGACCTGCCGAAGACCGGAGACAAAATGACTTCCGGCGGACTGGTGTTCACCGTCACAGGGAAAAACACCGCTTCGGTCACCGGATATTCCGGCACCCCCACGTCCATCACGGTTCCGAAGACCGTATACGTCAGAGGCATCGAACTGAAGGTCACTTCCATCGGGACGAAGGCGCTCTATGGCTGCTCCAAACTGACTCTCGCGGACATCGGGAACGTCTACGACATCGGGCTCAAGGCGTTCGCGAACTGCCCCGAACTGAAGGCGGTGATAGGGACGCCGACGAAGGTCGGAGATTGGGCTTTCACCGGATGCGCTTCTCTGTGGGCCGTCAATCTGTCCTCGTCCGTCTCCATCGGAACCAGCGCGTTCTCCGGATGCACATCACTCGCGAGCGCAGACCTCAGAAACGTCTCTTCCCTCGGGGACAAAGCGTTCTATGGATGCAGCGCCCTGGAATCTGTAAGCCTCGACAATCTGGCGGAGATCGGGACCAAATCGTTCGCCAATTGCGTCTCCCTCAAGACCGCGTCGATATCGGCGTTCAAAATCAAAGGATGGTCGTTCACCGGATGCGTTTCCCTTAGGAGCATCGACTTATCAGCGACCAAATACATCGGAACCAGCGCTTTCTCAGGATGCAAACCGATAGAGTCCATCACATTCGCAGATGGGCTGTCGATGGTCGGTAACAACGCGTTCTACGGGCTGAAGTTCCAGGACACACAAGGTAACGCCTTGACGGTTTCGCCCGAAAACCTCACAGGACATTCGTTCTCGAAGGTCGGAGGATACCTGCGTCTGGTGAAGTGAAGACATAAAACTTGGGCGGGATCAGACCGACCTGCGGTCCCCCCAGATTATCTTATGGAGCTGGGGCAGAACCCTTGCGTCCAACCCTGAGTCCAAGACGCGGGAGACCAGCCATTCCAGCTTGCCTGTGCCTCCAACGGGGCCGAAGATCAGATTGGAATCCACAGGATTCTCCCTAAGGAAATTGACGGCATAATCGAAATCAGCGTCGTCCTTCACCACGAATTTGATCTGATCTTTCTTGGATAAGAACCTGAGATTGCCCGGCAGCATCCATTCCGACATCCCGGAGGAGGGGCACTTGACATCCATGCTTATCAGTATGAGAGGGTCTTCAGGGACCTGAGACAGGTCTGCGGCCCCGTTCGTCTCCAAAACGATCTGGATCCCGGCAGCCACCATTCTGCGTAGCAGCTCCGGCATATCTGGCTGGATCATGGGCTCCCCTCCGGTGACGCACACGTGCTTCGAATCCCCTACGGATTCCATGATCTCGTCCAAGGTCATCTCCGTCCCTCCGGACATGGAATATTGGGTATCGCACCAGGAGCAACGCAGGTTGCAGCCGACGGTCCTCACGAAGGTCGTGGGAATCCCCATCATCAGGCCTTCGCCCTGGATGGACCTGAAGATCTCACATATCCTCATACTCAATCTCGTCCTTGTATCCGGCCTCGGCGAAGCCTTTGAGCCTGAGGCGGCAGGAATCGCAATGTCCGCAGGCCTTCTCGCCGCCGTTGTAGCACGACCACGTCAGATGCAGCGGAGCGTTCAGCTTCTTCCCTCTGCGGACGATGTCGGCTTTTGAATCGTGCATAATCGGAGTCATGATCTTTATCGGATGGCCTTCGACGCCGGCCTTCGTGCCTATATTGATCATGCGCTCATATGCCTCGAAGAATTCGGGGCGGCAATCCGGGTATCCCGAGTAGTCCACGGCATTTGCTCCGATGTAAATCCTATCGGCGCCTATGGACTCGCAGAGGCCCGCAGCCACGCTCAGGAAGACTATGTTCCTGGCGGGGACGTATGTGATCGGTATGTCCTTGTCCAGCTCTCCCTCGCGGTCCAGAGGGACGTCTATGTCCGGGCGCGTGAGGGCGGAACGGAACCGGCTGAGATCCATGTCTATCACGACGTGCGGGACGCCGTAGTGCTTGCATACGTTCTCGGCGGAGACCAGCTCCTTGGTGTGCCTCTGGCCGTATCTGAAACTCAGGGCCGTTGGTTCGCATCCGTCTGCGATGGCCTGAGCGAGAGTTGTGGTCGAATCCAATCCTCCGGAAAGGAGGACCACGGCTTTCATCTGAGCTCCTCCGTATACCAAGCCGTCTGGCCTCTCTCCTCATCGAGACCGACCGATACGGAACGAACGTTGGGCGGGAACTCTATACCTTTCACAAGACGCAGAGCCATCATCCTGCACATCTCTTCGGCAGTGGTGGTGGGCACGTCGAGCATGGCGACATCCTCCTTCGGGAAGACATACCGCTTGCATCCGTTCACCACCTCGACGGAGTCGCCGTCCTCTTTGATCCTGACTTCAGGGGATTTCGCAGGCAGGAGCGTTCTGTGGTCCATCTCGTCGATCATAGCCCTGAGAGCCTTCTTCAGAACGACGAAATCCATTATCATCCCGTCTTGGCCGTTGTCCCCCTCCAACCTGAGGCGGACTATGTACGAATGGCCGTGGAGCCTGGAGCATTTCTCGTGCCTCGGTATGAAATGGCATGCGGAAAACCTGATCCCGGAATAACCTCCGTCTATCTCCAGCAACATGTTCAATCCTCCGTGAGGATCATCGCGAGCGCCAGCGAATCCCTGTAATCCACTTTGGCGCGCGACGTGTCTATGAAATTCTTGTCGGTGTTGACGACGGGGGCGCCCAGAGCCTTCACGCCGCCAATGAAATGCAGCGTCCTGAAGATTATGTTCCCGGTGATTCCCTCGGGGGCGACTATGATGTCCGCCTCGTCCACCGCGTTCTCTATCAGAATCTGGCAGTGATAAGCGTCATAGCCGCTGTCGCAAAGCCTCTTGGCCACTTTGCAGGCGCTCTCGATCGATTTGTCCACAACCTGGCATCTTCCTACGTCCTCGCATCTTCCGCCGGACATTATGCCTATCTTGGTTCCCATGCCGACCTTCTTAGCCAGATCCGCCGAGCGTTTGGCTATCGTGAATTTCTGCTCGTCCTTCCACCCCTCGTCTATGCCGACGGGCGCGAGAATGAACATCTTTTTGTTGTAGGGCTCCATGAACGCCGCCCTTTCCATGCGTCTGAGACCCAGACCGTCCCTGACCATAGGCAAAAGGACTGAGGAAGACATATCCCCGCGTATCGCAGCCTCCAGATTTCCTGAGATGAAATCGTCGGTGAGCTCGCCGGGATCGTCGTAAATCGTTATGTCATACCCATCCATGGCGGCAACGCTTCTCTCTATGCATCCCCTATCCGTCCCGCGGCCGATGCCGACGCGGACTTTCGGGAGATCCGAATTCAGAAGCGTCTCGGTTGTGAACATGCCCAGCCTATTATTTTTCATCTATAAAAATGAGCCAATCGAATGGTTTACGGGGAACGGATCTGATCGAATTCATAACCTCCCCATTGCCTTTCACCCAGTAGGACTTCAGCCTCCGGGATCGTAAGCATAGGGCGATCGTATCTCGCGGCATCGTCCATGGCTATGCGGGGACATGCCGTGTTCACGTATGCGTCTGCCCTGTAGGCCATCAGCGACATCGGATTTACCTCCTCCAAAATCACCTTGAATGCCGTTTTCCCATGGGAACGAAGCATTTCAGCGATCCTGGAAGCCTCTTCGGATCTGCATTGCCCCGTTTTGGAGCATTCGATCACCAAAAACGTCTGGGCTTGGGAGGCGCTCTGTATCGCCGCGAACCTCTTCCTGAGGATCCTGTCTCTCGCCTCGGCCATATCGCGGACCTCTCCGGTGACCGGATTGAGGACCAGAACCTGCTGAGTCATGCCGAAAGCCGCGGCAAGAGGATGGAAATCGCCTTCCCCGATGAAAAGGAACGCATCGACGCCATCTGAGATCGATTCCGCCGCTGTGCAATTGCATCCCAGCACCTGCCCGGGATGGCAGATGCGCCTGTCTCCGGTTCCGACCAGAACCTCCCTGCCGGAACCTTCCAGAATCCCTTTCATCTTGGGTATCAGACCCAGATACTGGACCGTAGCCAGCAATCCGACCCTTTTCGGAAGGGAAGCCAGTTTTTCCATGACGGAAGCATCTATGTCCGCGTCCGAGCGCGCCTCTATGTATAGGACGTTGGGGTCTTCGCCCTGGGAAGGTATCGGCGAGTGCCCGAAATGGATTAGCGCATCGGCTATGCCTCTGTAATCCATCAGATCGCAGGCGCCATAACAGGGGCGTCCGGCAATGATAATCTCGGCGCCCGTCTCAGAAAACAGTTTCTCAGAAATCTCCGTGGCCCGGATTTTCAGGCCTTCGGGAAGTTGGAGGGCGACGGAAGAGAATCCTCCGCCGCTTATCCACGCCGAAGCGCGGTCCAATTCGAAATCGAACATTTACCTTATGAGGTCGGCCCCTTTCTCCACGTCGATATAGCAGGGGGAAGGGAACTTCATTGAGGCTCTCCAGAGAGCGTCCTTGGCGACGGCAGCTTTCTCTGCGGGCACGCGCACGGTCAGAATCGCCTGGTTGCGCTCTAGCCTGGCCGCAGTACCAACAGTTTTGCCGAATCCCTGGCGCATTCCACTGGAAACACGGTCCGCTCCTGCGCCGGTAGCCAATTTGTTCTCCCTCAACACGACGTGGGGGTATGCCCTGACCGTCATGTGGTAGTTTGCCGTCCCAGCCTGGGAGTTGAGCACCTTGTTGGCTGCGATACGGCCTGCTTCGATGGCGATGTGCCTGACTTGGACGCGATTCTCCACCCTGAGAGTGAGGGTCACGGGAAAATCAGCCCTGAGGTTTCCCATCTCGTATTGGCTTACCCTGCTCGCGGGGACTCCTCCCATGTATTCGCGACGGGTGTACGCCTGTCCTTTGATTTGCCTGTACATTGATGCGGGCTTTCTAACCATTTAAACCACCTTGATTGGAATGCGTCATGGGTCGGCGGCTTGCTGATCAGAAAGCTGCTGCCCTGACTAATGAGGTGCCATTATCACCCTCAATATAATAGTTTCGTCAGATAAAATGGCAGAATAGGCTTCTATACATCATTTCGGACCGCCTTCAGATGCAACCAGACCGCCAATGCTAATTAGTCAGTCGCATATTACCTAGCCGATATGCAACAGTTCGTCTTCAGCGTCGTTTCGGATGAAGGGCAGGTCCCAATAGCGGTGGCGGGCCAAACCATGGTCGACGTCCAAAAACTCATCACTGACATCGGAAGATCGATGATCAGATCCGAAATGTGGCTCCAAAATGAGATACCAGAAGGACTGTTGGAGAAATTCACCCTCAAAATCGGCGGCTCTTCCAGCGACGGGCTGGGATCCTTGGCGGAAGCGGGATCCGAAACCATCGTGGAAGACGCTCTCGCGATGCTGGGCGGTACCCTGGATTACCTTGGCACCGGCGCCACGGGAACATGGATGGAGGACAAATTCAAGGATCCGTTCGAGCGCAGCGCCGTGGCTTCCGATCTCATAGCGCTGACCGACCACATAGCCGGATACACGCTGGTCTATGGAGCGCCCGGCTATCAAAGGGAATTCAGGAATCTCGATCGCAAGTATCTGTCGAAGCACATCATAAGCGGATCCTGCAGCTGGATAGCCCTCGGGATCGTTTCGGCGGACCCGAAGATCAAGGGACATTGGACGTTCAGAAACTCCCGCAATGAAGTCCCTATGACGCTCTCCAAGAGCATGACGAAAGACGCCGCCGAGAACGCGTCGAAAATGGGGCTCGTTTGGCTTCGCGGAAACGTGAGCAGAAACTACGGGGGCAAATTGCTCTCGCTGAGCGGCGTCGAAAGATTCTCGACGATCAGGAAGGTCTCGTTCAGCAGGATAATCACCTCCAAGAAAGACATCCCGCTCCTCAGCGCGGTGGAAGCCACGCCTTCCTATGTCCCATCCTCAAAAATGTGGATGATATCCTACCCGCCTTTGGGCATAGACATAGCAAAGCAGTCATGGGACGAATGCGTATGCTCCTTCCACGAATATTTCGCGTTCCTATGGGAGCAGTACGTGGAAAGCGACAGAGAGCTCGTGGGCGAAGCCAAGGATAACAGAGACTTCCTGCTGACTTTCCTGCCGGTCGAATGAAAACGTTGGGATATTCGTCCGGCAACTCTTTTTATAGATTATGCGCCGTCGGCTGGACTGTTTGCCATGTCGAAAAGGCACCTTTCCCAGAAGGCTCTATCCGAAATAGGCGCCGAGCGCATGAAGCGCCTGCTTGACCTTTCGGAAGAGGCCGTTCGCATGGGAAGGGACGACCGCGCCCGCAGGTACGTGGAGATCGCAAGGGCCATCGGCATGAAGACCCGCGTAAGGATGCCTAAAGACAGGCCTTTCTGCAAAGGCTGCCTCCTGCCGATGATGCCCGGGATAAACTGCACGGTGAGGCTGTCGGACCACAGGCTGATAACAACATGCGGGAGATGCGGCGCGATAAAGCGCATGCCATATCTGAAGGAGCAGAGGAAATGACGGAAAAGGACGCAAGAAAGGAACTCATGAGGAGGGCCAACGATCTGAGCCCTACCGTCCATGTCGGAAAGGACGGACTCGACGAGGGGCTGTTCGAAGAGATAAAGAACCAGCTCAAAAAGAACCGCCTGATAAAGGTAAAGGTCCTGTCCAGGGACGAAGATACCAGATCCATGGCCTCGTCCATCGAAGAGGCCACAGACTCCGTTGCCGTGGACGTCCGCGGAGGCATGATAGTCCTCACAGACAAAAGGACATGGAATTCCCTATGCCAGAAGAAATTCCGAAGGTGCACAGATGCTTGACGTGAACGTTATTAGAGCGGAACCTGAGAAGATCAGGTCGATGCTGAAGAACAGAAACAAAGACGATGCCATTCTGGACAGATTCCTGGCGGCCGACCAGGAATGGAGGGACCTCACCGGAGAGAACAACCGCCTGAGGAAGATCAGGAACGAGGTCTCGCTTCAGATCTCCAAGATGCCCAAAGGAGACGAGAAAGACGCCAAGATCGCCGAGATGCGCGAGGTGTCCGAGAGCATCAAGAAGAATGACGACAGGATGGCGGAGCTGGAGGAGATCAGGCAGGAATGCGTCCTCAACATCCCCAACATCCCCCACGAATCCGTCCCCATCGGAAAGGACGAGAACGACAACGTCGTAGTTTACGAAGCCGGGGAAAGGAGGAAGTTCGACTTCAAGCCCAAGGAGCACTGGGAAATCGGAGAAGACCTGGGCATCATCGATTTCGAGCGCGGGACGAAGGTCGCCGGAAGCGGATTCTACTGCCTGAAAGGCGACGGAGCCAGGCTCGAGCGCGCCCTCATCAACTATTTCCTCGACACCCATCAGGATCAGGGATACACCGAGCTTTTCCCGCCGGTAATCGTCAACAAGAACGCCGTAATCGGGACCGGACAGTACCCCAACCTCAAGGACGACATGTACTACCTGGAGAGGGACGACATGTTCCTCAACCCTACAGCAGAAGTTCCCGTCACCAACCTGCTTCAGGACGAGATCCTCGAGAAATCCCAGCTTCCCATCTACTACACCGCGTATCTTCCGTCGTTCAGGCGCGAAGTCGGCAAGCACGCCGATACCAGGGGAATCATCAGGGTCCACGAATTCAACAAAGTGGAGATGGTCAATTTCGTCCTGCCGGAGAACTCCTACGCCAGGCTCGAAGAGCTGAGGAAGAATGCGGAGGACATAATCAACGGTCTCAGGCTTCCTTACAGGGTGCTCCTGCTGTGCACCGGGGACATGAGCTTCTCATGCTCCAAATGCTACGATCTCGAGCTCTACGCCCCCGGAAAGGACGCGTGGCTGGAGGCATCCTCGTGCTCCAACTTCACCGACTTCCAGGCCAGAAGAGCCAGGATAAAATACAGGCCCGAACCCCACCTCAAGAGCGAGTTCGTGCATACCCTCAACGGATCCGGGCTTGCGCTGCCCAGGACCATGGTCGCCATCCTGGAGAACTACCAGAACAAAGACGGCACCGTGACGGTCCCTGAAGTCCTCAGGCATTACATGAGAGGCCAAGAGACCATCGGCAGGCGCTGATCAGATCTGCATCTTGCCGAGGCCTTCCACGAGGGCCTTGGCATCCAAACCTTTCCTTGACATCAGTTTTTCGCGGAGCTGGGTCTCCCCTTGGGCCAAAGAGTTCGAAGTCACGCCGTAGCTGCGGGATATCATGGCTTCCATGTATGCGGCGTAAAGGTCGCACGTCTTGATGTCGTAGCCTTTCCTTCTGCCGAATCTCCCGCCTTCCTCGTCATGGAACGGATCGTATACCATGAACCTGAATTCGTCCCTCCAATCCGGGTTGAGAAGAGGCATGATCACATTGTCGATCTGCTCGTGCTCATATTCCTGGAGGATGCTTTCCAAGCCGCCTATGCTGGCCTTTATCGGAGAGATTACGTCCTTTGTGAGGACCTCGGGGAGATCGTGGAACAAAGCGGTGTAGAAGTCGTTGTAGACGGTCCTCTCGTCTTCCTTGGCGTCCACGTCGGCCAGATACATGGCGTCGGCCACCATCAGGGAATGCCCCAATACAGAGGTCCTGGGGATGCGGGGGGTTCTCGCCCAGCGCTGCTGGAATCTGAGCTGCCCTACGAGGTCTATGAAATCGTAAGGATGGCCTTCGGCGAGGATCTCGCTG
This sequence comes from Candidatus Methanomethylophilaceae archaeon, assembly GCA_017524805.1. NCBI lineage: Archaea > Methanobacteriati > Thermoplasmatota > Thermoplasmata > Methanomassiliicoccales > Methanomethylophilaceae > Candidatus Methanomethylophilaceae archaeon. Next base: position 113,664 of record JAFXUX010000008.1, on the reverse strand, counting down.
ACGCCTTTGAGATGGATGAACTGCCCTATCTGCTGCGATATCTCCTTGCGGGTCTGGTCTATCCCGTACAGGGAACGATTGGATTCGTATATCAGTTCGAACTCCCAGCGGGTGGCAAGATAATGTGCGGCGCGGATGATGTCGTCCTCGAGGGACTTCTGATCCGAGCCGAGGAACTCCTCGAAACGCGAGAGCAGATCCGAATCGAAATCCGGCACCGAACGGCGGACCTCGGAAATGATGAACGCGTTCACCTCTGCGGATTTCTCCTGCGTTATCTTGTAGAATACCTGAGGCTTGAGATCGGTCAGGACCGACCTTTGGATGAACGAGAACATCGTATTCTCGATGATCTTCCTCCAGGAAACCGGATTCCCAGCGCTCTCCTCGGTCTTCCCCAGAACCCAGGCTATGGCGGCCTTATGGGCCTGCTTATCCAATTCCGTCAGATCCAGAGGGCGGATATGGTCGTTCCAGCGATGCATGTTCGCCGACTCGAAGAAAAGATACATTATGTTCGCGTTCAGCGCCGGCATAGGATCATCTCGACGCATGTTCCCTGCTGTCCATCACCATCATAGCGTATCCCGCTATCATTACCGCCATCCCTATGATGAATGGGATGGACGTTCCGATGGAGTTTAACATGTATGCCACGCCTGTGGCGAGCATTATGACGAACCCCGCGACGCACAGAACCAAAGAGAGCAGCTTTCTGTCCATGGCAGGGGAATCGGCACGTATGATATAATAAGGGGCCCTAAGGCCCATAGGTTTCAGACGCTGGCCTGGACCAGCCTGTTTATGACGAATTTCTTGTCCAGGCTCGACAGGAAGAATCCCAGCCTCGGGCCCCTGTCTTTGCCGATGAAAATCCTGTACAGGGAAGCGTAAGCGCTTTTGGATCCGATGGGGGTGCTCTTGGACTTCTCCGAGATTATGTCGTTTATCTCCTCGGCGGTCCAGTTGCAGTCGTTCATCCTCTCGACCAACGCCTGGAAGAATATCTTCTCGTTCATGGATATGGAATCCGTGTTCGGGACAGTTTGGAGGACGGTGAACTTCACCGCATCCGGCGCGAAACCGTTGAGCCAGAATTTGACGCATTCGCATCTGCGCCAGAGCCTCTTGATGTCCTCATCCGTGGCGCCCTGGAAGCTGGTATTCCTGGAAAGGACGTCCAAAACCTCCTTGAAATTCGTGGTCATCTGGACTATGCTCACCAGATGCCTGTACGGGACCTGGATGGGCATCTTGGCGGGAACATGGTTGTGCTGGGCTATCTCGTACGCCCTGACCGTGTTGTCCTCGCTCTCCTTCCACTCCTTTGCGAAGTATTTCTGCTCCATCCTGTCATACTCGTCAGCCATATCCAGGATTCCCATGCCGTAGTCGTAATCGATGGTCCTTGACGGCAGGACCCTTAGGAACATGTAGTTGAGGACCTCAGGAGGAGTCATCTGGATCGCGTCGAGACCGGTGACCGGGCATCCCTTAGACTTGTGCATCTGGACGACGCCGCCGCCGTTCTTGAGCTGGACGAATTCGTATGGGATTGGTATGGGCGCTTCGCCGCCGTAGATCTCGGAAACGATCCTCTTCCCGGAATCGTAGGACCCGCCGGCGGCCGCGTGGTCCTTTCCGAACGGTTCGGCCGATGTGCCGAAAATGGTCCATTTTGCAGGCCATTCCAGCCTCCAAGTGAGCTTCCCCTCTCCGGTCCTGATGTCGCAGAATCCGTGGAAACCGCATTTGCAATAGTACTCCACGGTCGGGAACTTGTAAGTGTCCAAAACAGGGTCGGCAAACCTTCCGCACTTCTCGCAGACCGGCTTGAACGGGGCGTAATTGTTGTTCTCCTCTTTCCCCGTGACCTCATGGAGAATCTTGACGACTTCCTCCCTCTTGGTCATCGCGTCGTCGATGCACTTGGTGAATTTCCCCTCGGAATACAGCTCGTGGGTCCATATGACTTCGCAGTTGATCTCAAGGGATTTGACGGCATCCAGGAAAGGCTGCACGAAATGATGGGCGTAATTCCTGTGCTTGCCGCATGGGCAGGGAATCCTGGAGATCGGCATTCCGACGTATTTCTCATACTCTTTGGGCAGGAACGGATAGCACTCCCTGAGAGGGTCGAAGGAATCGATGAGATAGATGAGCCTGGCTTTTTTCCCTTTGGCTTCCACGGCGCTGCGGACCGCCTCGCCAGTGATCGGTTCTCTCAGGCTCCCCACGTGTATGATCCCTGTGGGACTGATGCCCGTGGCGATAACCGGATTGTCGCAGTTATCGGCTATTTTCTCCGCAATAACCTCTGCCCAGTGCATATTAATCGCGCCTCTATCGGTCTCTTATAAAAGAGATTTTCGGTAATAAAAACTTGAAACGGCCCGACAAAAGATTATATAACCATCGTTTGATGGGGGAGAACATGGCCTCCAAGAAAAACGACACCGGGTTCCAATCTTCCGCAGGTCTTATGAGGTACTTCGATACCGAAGACGACAAAGGCCTCAAGATAAGCCCCAGGACTGTCATAGGACTTGCCATCGCGGCAACCGTCATAGTGCTCCTCGCCAACACTCTGGCCCCCATCTGAGCCAGATTGCGAGATACGATCCGCCATTCTGAATGGCTTCGATAACAATACCAATTTCAATAAGAGAGGGCAGAAGCCCTCATTAAGTTTACAGAAGGTGCAATATAAGCCTTCCTTTTCCTTCCGCATTCTGGTGCTGACCAGCCTGCAGCGCCTCTTCGATGACCTGCGTGCATGACGTGGATACCACGCGGGGTTTGCGGTTGACGCTTACCTCCTCCAAAGTTATGTCGAAGGAATCCTTCATGTTCAGGAAATGGAAATGCTGAAGCCCGACGCTGAACACTTCCTGGTCCTCGACAGGCTTACCTTCGAATTCGAATCTGAGGAATGAATGGGTGGCTTGGTCGTATTCCACCAGGAGGCCCCTTGAGAGCTGATAGAACTCGCAGTGGGCGCCTTCCCACACCTCGTCCCTGAGCATGCGCATGATCATGTGCTTCAGCTGGGCGCCGGTGACGTATATCATGTGGACCTCGTCGTCGTATGGGAAGCACTCGCGCAGATCCCTTTTCGTGACGACAGGACCCAGCTGCTCGTTGCGGATGCTTCCGGAACCCATCAGGAATATGTCCACTCCGAGGGCGTCCTTCATGACGTCGCTGAACAGATCTCCGAGCTCGGTCTCCCTTATCCTGGTCGGATGCGTCAGCTGCCTCACGAACTTGGTGATGATTCTGCCGTATTTCTCGTCGGTACGGGATTTGTAGGATCCCAGAATCTCGTCGATGGAGGGGTCTTTGGGACAATTATCGGATGTTATCGGGATAGGGCGCCAGATATACGAATCGATGCAGTTGTTGTCCGTGTCTATGGTTATGTCGAAACGGCCGATCTGATCCGTTCCCACCCCGGCCTGGACTATCGGGATGCCGTTGACCACGAAAGGCTCCTCGAGGAACGTGTGGGAATGCCCGCCTATGATGACGTCGACTCCCCATGCGGGATCGAGCAGGGACGCTAGCTTCTTGTCCTCCTCGAAGCCGATATGTGTCAGCAGCACCGTGAAGTCGATGTCGATGGAATTGTATGTGTTGCAGATCCTCCCGATCTCCTCGGCCGCATCCTCGACGTTGATGAACGTCCCGATTATCCCGTCGGTTTTGCATTGCGCCAAAACGTTCTCGGTGAGTACCCCTATGAAAAGGATCTTCATCCCATCGATCTGTATGATGTGGCAAGGCTCGAACAGACGCTTGTGGTTGGTCTTGATGTGGAGGTTGGCGTTGATGATCGGGAACTCGGCGCATTTCTCGAGGAAAAGCAGATGCGCCACGCCATAATCCACCTCATGGTTTCCGACGGTGACTATGTCCGGGCCCAGAAGGTTCATGATCTCGACGGTTGAGATGCCACGGTATTCCGAATCGATGATGGAGCCTCTGAACATGTCCCCTGCGATGGCATAGATCACGTTCTTCTCTTCCTGGCGGACCTTGTTCACATACCCGGAGAGCATGGAGACCCCTCCGATAAGATTCTCGTCGACGTTCTCGGCTAAAAAATCGCCGTGCATATCGTTGGAATGCAGCAGCGTAAGCTTCTTCAGATTGGCCATGGCGATCACTCTGCATATGATGCGCCGATTCGGTGTTCGCGGCGGCGCAACGGATTCGCATGGCCTTCTACCGATTTATCAGTATTGACGCCGACAAACGAGATGCCGGCATCGTTCCTACGGAATTCGGCTTCGAAAAAGATGATAGACGTTTTTTAAGTAAAGGCTGGGGGAGGGCCCCTCCCCCATTAAAAATCAGATGCGGTCATCCGGCATTATTCTGTACTGTTCCTGGTACTTCCTCCTGAACAGCTTGGACAGCATGGGAGGAGCTATGATGGTCGTCAGGACGGACATCAGAACCACGACAGCGTAAAGCTCCATGGACATCGCACCGCTGGCGAGACCGATCGATGCGACTATTATTCCGACCTCGCCTCTGGGCATCATGCCTACGCCTATGATGTTCATTCCATCCTTGTCTAGATCTTTGTCCCCGAGCTTGGCTCCCATCCCGCATCCCACATACTTCGTGAGGAGAGCGGCGGCGATGATTATGATCGTCAGCACGAGAACACTGACATCCGTCAACGCAAAGACGTCTACCTGAAGGCCGACATTGAGGAAGAAGAACGATATGAGGAAAGTGGTAATGGATTCCACTTTGTGCTCTAAGTCCCATTCCCACGCGTACTCCGCAAACAGCATTCCGGCAAGGAACGCACCGATGATCGCCGCGAGACCTATGAATTCGGCGAAAGCGGACATCGCAAGACAGACGATTATGGCTAGAACCAGCTTATTGAACGAATACGGGACTTTCCCCTGGTTGACCTTGCTGTCATGCTTGCTGCGGCGATAATCGTAGATCCTCGGGATCAGGTGCTTGCAGATGAGTATGACCGCGACGACGAACGCGACTGCCTGCAGGGTGATGAGAATAATGTCTACGATGGAGATCTCTCCGGAACCCGCGATCCCATTGACTACCGCAAGCACTATCATCCCCAACACATCATCTATGACCGCTGCAGCTATGATGATGCGCGCCTCGCGGGTATCCATCAGTTTCATATCTTTGATGATACGCGCGGTAATCCCCACAGATGTTGCTACCATGGCCGCACCCATGAACAAGGCGTGGTTCATGTTGCCATCCATGACCATTATTATGGCGATCCCGCACATGAACGGGAGGAGAACCCCCAGAACCGCAGCCAGAAGCGCAGCCTTACCCGAGCCGAGCAGATCGCTCACCTTAGTCTCCAAACCGACGGAGAACAGCAGAAATATAACGCCGAGTTCGGCGAATACTTTGATGACCGTATATACGTCGCTTCCCGATGTCGCCTCTTCGCCCGGACCCGGGATGGATATGTCGAGAACGGAGAGCAGAGACCAATCCCCGAAGGAAAGGTTGGCTATCACGATTCCCATGACGATCTCTCCGATCAGCCCCGGCAATCCGAACTTGCTTACGATGGCGGAACCTATGCGGGCGCATATGAACAGCACCGCCATCGTGAACAGGAGCTGAAGCATGAATTCCATGCTGTGGCATTGGGTTAAACATAAAAAAGATTCTTACGGCAAATCAAGCGGATTGCGAACAGGGGCTTTCCGCGCATGCCAGAAAACTGCGGATCGTGATTGCGGAGCACTGATCTGCATCGAAAAATTGCTGGAACGAGTTTATCACACCATACAGCGCGTCGGACTTGCAATAATGTGATCCAGAAAAGGGATTTAGTGGGCGAGGGGATCTCCCCCGCCTCACATGCATCCGAAGCTGAAGCGAACGCAGCCTTCCCCTTCGGTGCCGCCGAATGAGAATACGACGCCTGAGCTCTCTTTCTTCGGGATGGCAAATATGGATTCCTCTATGCCATCGCTGAAAGCCCAGCAGTCATCCTCTTCCACTATGTCCGCAGGATCCAGATCGGGGACCACGATGCGCATGATGTCGGCGACCTCGTCATCGATTATAATTGGCGGAAGCTTGGCGACGGATACGGCGGGGACAGATTTGGCATCCTCCTCCGGAAGCGTCTGCTTGATCTCGGGAACTTCGGCCTGTTTCTTCGAGACCTCTTCATTCTTCTTGGAGTCGGCCATTATCTTGTTGAGAGATTCCTTGGGTTTCTCGACGTCATCTGTCTTTGCGGTATTAATCGTCTCGGTCATCGATTTGATGCGTTCCTTTTCCAACTCTATTATGCTCTTTGGAGGCGCGGTGTTGGCTTTGCATCTGCGTCTCTTCGGAGGCGTCAGCTTGATCGTCTCGATCGTCTGGTAAATTACGGCGCCATCATCATGCTTTTTGATTGCTTTGGTTGCGTCCGTCTTTTCGGTCTTAAGCGGATCCGTCGGAATCTTTTCCGGCAACACAGGCTTTGTCCCATTGATATGAACGGGTTTTTGCGGTTTGCTAGGTTTGGTAGCTTTTTCCTCTCCCTTGCCTTTCGAGAGATCCTTTTCCTTGAGATCTTTGGGAACGATTATCTCGTCGCTGTCTTCGGGAACGACTGCTTTTTCGCCGTTCTTGGATGTCAGCTTCACCGTATTGAGCCCGGGATCCTTGATAGGGGGGTCCGGAACCTTCACGGGATCAATTATGATGACATTTTGAGTGGCCTGCATGACTGCCGCCGGCCCAAGCTTGATCACCCTTCCCGTATGCGCATTTTCCTTTGGCGCGACGAAATTGGAGGTTGGAGGAGAAAGCATGAGGATGCCGCAGGATGCCGGCAAGAATATGGTCCTGAGCTTGGGAATGACCATCTTCTTCCAGATCGATTCAGAACCCTTCGAAACAGGCTCTTCCTTCTTCTCAGCATCGGGCTTCGGAGCCGCTGGCACCGGCGTGTCCTCGACGATTTCATCGGCGTCTTTATCGATGACTGAAGTTTCCACCTTTTCGATGGGTACGTTCCGGACAGCCACGGCCTCGACGGTTTCATCGTCGGCCTTCGCAATGGCCGGGGCCTCCACCTTTTCGGTGGGCACGCTCCGGACAGCCTCGGCATCGTCCTTAATCTTGGAGAGGCCGGGATTGACTCTCATATTAGTCGCTGCCCCCGTCTGCGCCGTGGCGTTGATGGCAGTGCCGCCTGCCGAAAAGACCTGATGGTCTGAGATTTCCGGGCCGCTCCTTATGCCAGTGTTATCGGTTGAATGATCATTGGCAGAGAGTTTTCCGTCATCGGCCTTTTTTGACTCCGCGAACGGATTGCCATCCTTCAGCAGGTCATCGCAGTTTGAAGTCCTGGACCTCTGCGGAAGGCTGTCTAAGAGAGTGGAGACCTCGAAGCCTTTGCCTTTGGGGACGTAATCCCTCCCCTTTTTGGAAATGGAATCCTTCTTCTGCGTGGATTTATCCTTCACCACTTGCGTCTCCGGCGGAATAGGAGCTTCTGTGAAGGTCTGGTAAATGATCTCCGCAGAAGGATCTTTGTGGGTGAAGATGTCGCCTGCAGGAGTGCTTATAGTTTTGTAATCGCTCGGATTCGGCAGAATATCCTGAAACTTTTTGTTTGCGCTGCCTTCTCTGATGCCTCCGCCTAGCATCTGCTTGCCTTTATTGAGAGCGCCGCCAAGAAAGCTGAGCATAGATTTGGAACGTTCAATCGCATCCCTCCCATTGCGCAAGATTATCCCCTTGGAGGTGAACACGTTCTTTATTAATAAAATATGGTAAACCTCATCCGCGTACGAATTTCACATAATCGGCTTTTCCTTCGGAATTGATGTCCCGGAGCATTTTGCTGAGATCGGGAGAGTCGCATGAGATGACCATGACCTCAAGGCATTTGTGATCCCGCAGATGCGAATGCAACTGGGTCTTGATGGCCCGCTCATACTTCGCCTGCAGACGTATCATCCACGGATCGTCGTGGTTCCTGCGGACTATGACGAGAACCCCCTCCACCTGCCCTTCCATCTCTTCTATCTCGCGGATATCCGCCAAAGCGGCCCCTATCGATGCGCGGACCGCCTCTGACCGTCCGCTGAGACCATATGCCTTCTGAATCCTCTCAAGAGCATCCAGATTCTCATCGTTCAACGAGATGCTGACTATTCCCATCGTAAAACTCCCCCGATTCCATCGGAAATCTCTGAGTTAATAATATCGTGCCATTTTATTAATAATTTGGATGGGCCAAAACACAGCGGTGTGCGGCCATGCCTTTCTGAGCCATCAGTTTATACGGTGATTCGCGATGGCATCTCCATGAATACGCTGCAGGATGAGATCGATTCTCTCCGCATGAAATGCATCGGATGCGGGAAATGCTCCCTGGTATGCCCGTCGCTGAAGCACGGGGGGTGCGACCCGAAAGAGATCATGATCGGAAACGACCGCGACATCCTCCAATGCATCGCCTGCGGGAATTGCTCCAGAGTCTGCCGCAGAACCGATCCCTTCACCGTCATGAGGGATTTGATCAGCATCGCGAAAGGACTGCGCGTATCCCAGGCTTTCAAGGATACAGGGTATGCCCAACCCATGGATGACGTCCCCTCAAGAGAGTTGAAGCCCGAATGGACAGGAGACGACGCGTACATCATGCCGGGGTGCATGGTCAAATGCAAAGTCCCATATGTGGAATACGCGGCGTCCAAAGCCATGAAAGCCATCGGTGTCGGATGCAGAGAACTCGAAGGGAATACCTGCTGCATGCATCCCCCGCAATTCCGCGAGATGACAGAGTTCGAGAGACGGAGATACAAGAGCTCAATGGGAGCCGCTGCGAAAGGCAAGAGTTTGATAGCCCTATGCTGCGGATGCAGCGACGATCTGAATGAATCGGGTGTAGATGCGGTCCACATCATTCCGTATCTGGCGGAGCGCTTGGATTCCCTGCCCAAATTCAGCGATTCTGTGAAAGTCGCCATCGAGCCCGGATGCTCCGCGATGAGATTCGGCAAAGAGATGAGAGCCATCGTGGAATCTATGGGATGCAAGGTTGTGAACTCGAAAATGGGATGCTGCGGAAAGTATTCTCCCCAATCAGAAAAACTGATGGAAGAGCGCGAGGCGGAATGCGCCGGCGCCGAATTCATCGTGGTTGGATGCCCGATGTGCCTCATAAGATACGAGGACTGCCCGGAAGGCCTGCCAACAGTGCATATCGCCGAGCTTGTCGCTATGTCTGCCGGAGACTGGACGACCTTGGAATACCACAAGATAAAACCGTGAAACTATAGTTCTACTTTCATTCTAAATTAACGTTTGTAGTTTGGTAACTATTCAGGACCTTCGCAGTAGTACTATAGTAAAATATCATTACGATAGGTCCTGATGGTTCGAAAGAGCCGTCACCAATGATTCGAAGGCGTTCCCGCCTTGCTTCCTGGCCGTACTGATGTACGACATCACCTGCAGATGCCTCCTAGCCCCTTCCTTGGTGCGGAAGCATCCGCTGACCTTGACCTTCGTCTTCAGATTGCGAACATCGCGTTCCGCCTGGTTGTTGTCAAATGGAGCCCTGAAATCATGGACGAAGAGGGTCACGGACCCCTTCAAGGCGCGGAGGCGCTCTATGAGAGCGCGCTCCTTCCCCAGCTTGCGTTTTCCCCTCCTTTTCACTCCGGGGTCCCGGCGGGGGAGGGCGCTCGGAATCTGCCAATTGGATGATCTCGTCGTACAGATCGTCGAAACGCTGCAGTTGCTTCGCGTCCAGAGAATCCTTCCCATCGGCTTGGGCTGCCTCTTTTTCGGACTTCATGTCCAGGAGAAGGCTTCTGAAACGCCGTGGCCATTCATGGCCCGGCTCCATCTCCTCCACACCCGTAAGCTCCCTCAGCAGATGCGCGCAGCAGACAGCGTGCTTCGCCCTCCAGAAATTCCAGTAAGGGTGCCAGCAGTCATGGACCGCTATCCCCCGGAAATCCTTGAGGACCCCGTTGTCGTATATGCCTTCTGTCCCGCGCTTCTCGCTGACAGTCTGGTAGGTGAACTGCGGCGTCGAGGAACTGTGGACCCACATCAGCTTGCCACCGCATCTCACTCCGGTCTCGTCGAGTTGGAGACGTCGCATTCGACGATTTTTCACTGACGCCCTCCAGGCTTTCTTCGGCGCACTCCGCGCATCTGCGCAACATGGAATCCACAGTCCCGACGGACAAGGAGACCCCGAACATGCTGCGTATCAGGTCGCTGACGCGGGATGTGCTGACCGCTCCGTAGGTGTTGAGAATCCCGGCCACAGCAGCGAAGGAATCGCCGTACTGGACGTGCGCTCTCACCCCCTCTGGGAATTGGCCGCAGCTCCCAATCGACACGCCGCGACGCCCGTCCACGGGGCACGACTTCACGCGCATCGCCCTGTACTCGCGCACCCTCACTTCCATCACGGCGTCGACCACATATCTGCTCTCCGCCACTTCGAAAGCCTGGCCGGAGATGCATCCGGCCAGGCCTTGGCATCCCGAGCACCTATTGGGGATGCAGCGAATCACCTCGTCCGGCTCAGCCGGGAGCTTCATGTTGTGCCTCTCATGCCCCTGCTGCCCGCCTGGCCTTTTTCCGCTCCTTACGCGCTGGCTCTTGGGCGACGGCTACATGAAGCCGTCGCTGGAAGGGGGCTTGGAGCTGTTCGCGGAGTTCATCCTCACCCTACCCTCGAACTCCTTGATCCTCTCCTGGAGGGCCTTGATCGTCTCGTCCTTGGCCCTGCACTCCAGTCTCAGGGACTCGATTTCCGCAAGCAGCTCCTCTCTGCTGGCATCAGGACGTGCGTTCTCGGATCCGCTCATGTTCTCGCTCAGAGCAGGAGTCTAGGGCGCGCCTGATCCTTTCCAGCGCCGCAGTCTTTTTCCCGAGCTGGATCTCGAGCTCGAGGACCCTTTTCCTGAGCTCGAGTATCTCGGCCTCCCTCTCGTCGATGGATGCTCCCATATCGGGCCCGAAGTCCGATGGTTCGGGCGTGCCGCCGCCCATCGAAACAGGCCCTTTGGCCGGCTCTCTCCTCCCGGTGGGGACAATCTCGCCTGTGGCTGGATCCAGCTTCCCGATGAGCCTGCGCTTGTTGCGAGGCTGGCGCTTTTCCTTATCCCAGTACGATGTGGATTCATAGACGTAGGTCACCCCCGTCTTCTTGTTCTTCATCTTCACTATGGACATGGCTATCTTCGAATCCACATATGCATAGGTATATATATACCTATTACTTATCTCCATAGGCATAATATATTATGCCTATGTATTTGTCTACCACTCTGATCGGCGCATGTAAAACTATAGTGAAGATGGGTTCTGAATAGTTACCAAAAGAAAATAATATCGCATGCTGAAAGAGCGAGCGTCATGGTCGGTTTCTTTAAAAGAGTAGATGGAAGCCGTATTATCTTGACGTTATTTATTATAGCGGACATGGCAATGACGCATAAACCATTCAAACATAATACGTTTGAAGGTCATAATAAATAGGTGCATCTTATTAGGCAGCCACATGATAACAATAGGCCGCCCCACCATCCAGAAGAATAAGGTCACATCGAAGATTGTCGTGGATAACAATGAGCATGAGTGTTTTTTCGAGATAGAGGTCAAATATGAGGGAGGGAGAGATTGGGTAAAAAAGATGAAGCCCAGCGAGGACTGCGACCCTTTTCTTATATCCCTTCTTCCTGGCGCCATCAAACACCACCACGATATAGTGTGCGAGGGCGATGTGTCGGAGGATCTCCTGTTCAATATCAGAAACATATTCATACCGGCTGTCGTGAAATATGACAGGACCTTAAGCGAGATCAATGTGGTTGCCAAATCCAAAATCGCCGCAAAGAGCAACCGCACCCAGAAGATGACCGGCGCAGGGTTGTCAATGGGAATCGATTCTTTGTATGTTCTGGAAAAATATGGGAACTCCGAGGATTCTAAGATTGATTGCAGTTTCGTATTCGATGTGGGGGATTTCAACGTCTATCGCAACCACGATAAGACCGAAGACTATCTGCTGAAGAAGGTCGAGAAACTCGTCAACGAAATAGATCTTCCGTTGGTTTATATCAAATCGAATATAGCATCGATTTTCCCCGGAGAAAGAGGCACCAGACTGACATATTATCACATAGCTTGCGTCAATCTGGTAAAGAAATTCATTGGGAGATATTATTCTGCAACCACGTACACCATACAGGACCTGGATCTGGTGAACAATTCGAAAGGCGGCGAATACGCTGAGATGTTCTTGGCGACGGTATTTTCGACCAAAGAGGTTTCGATATTCCCCTTGCCTGTCGAAGCTTCCAGAATCGAGAAGACCATAGAATTGGCCGATTATGAGATCGCCCAAAAATATCTGCATGTGTGCATGAGGGAACCGTTCAATTGCGGGCTGTGCAAGAAATGCAGGCGTACTCTGACCACGCTGGATCTCATAGGCAAATTGGATAACTTCTCCGACGTCTTCAACATCGATTACTATAAGAAAAATAGGTCGAGCTACTTCGAGTGGCTGCAATTGAATGCGCAGAACAACGACTATTATTGCAAAGACATTCTGCAGCTGGCCGAAAAGAAGAAATGCAAATACCTCAAGGACAAGGTCGGAATCCAGGTAGCGATTAAAGATCTGTTCCAAGAGCGTCATTCCATCAATAACAAAGCTGAATACACTCAGAACCAGAAGAAATGGAAGAAAAACTCCAAACAAGCATTGAAGAAACTGTCAGATTCTTTGGCAGAAGGAAAGTATCGTTCTGTGATGGTATACGGCGACAATTACAGCACGGATATGGTGAATCGCTTATTGGAGGATATGGGAATCAAAATCCATTCGGCCATATCTACAACATCAGATCTCATATCGCTGATGAATCAGAACGATTCCGAGTTCGATGCAGTTGTAGTCTGCAATTCAACGTCCTATTCCATAGGCATCGTCAAAGAAATTATGTTCACTTACGATAAGCCTGTGATATATCTCGATGATTGCCTCAGAAAAACGAACTGAAAGCCGATCCCACTCCGATGTCTTGCAATCGGAGCGGTATCGGCGGCCAAAGGCCTTCGCGAACAGCCCTAAACCTTTTTTTCCCTGCAATAAGTTGTAGTTTGGACCTCTCCGCCAGACAGTGAAGAATCCCAGTCTTCGGCCGGGCGCTGAGGCACAGGCCATCATGAATTGTTTGTAACTATTCAGGACCTATCGTAATGATATTTTACTATAGTGCTACTACGAAGGTCCTGAATAGTTACCTGACACCAATGAATCGACATCCCGGTGGCTCCGCGCATACGGTCGGACGTGGCGACTGCCTATGCTAAGACATCCTCGCAAGACAATTGTTGGGCGTCTGAAATGGACTGAACCTCCGCGGATGGATCTGCAAGCCTGAAATAGAAATCAGATTGAACGCCATCACTAAAAACTTTTATATATTATCAATCGATGGGCGGATTGCCTGTGCTCGTGTGGTGTAGCGGCCAATCATGAAGCCCTCTCGAGGCTTCAACACGGGTTCGAATCCCGTCGCGAGCACTCATCTATTCTTTCAGCTTCGCACTGTATCCTGAGCGACTTTTACCGGACGTTTCCATAGCTGATGCCGAATTTTCTGACTGCCTTGCCAAAAACCGAAAAATGCTCGCGGTATTGCTATGACAACCCCGCAGATAATGAAACAGAAAAGCTAAAAGTGGTCTTCAGCCAGATCTTGCGAGCTAAGCCTCAGACCATCATAGTAATTGCCTATATCCGTATTTAATACTGTTGCGTTCGATCAGTCTGACACATGTCCAGCCGACATATTGAATAGAAAAGGCCGGCAGGCCGCCGGCTTGTAGTTTCAGCTCAGCACGTCTTCCATGCCGTAAACGATTCCTTTTTTCTGGGAGACTACCCACTTGGCAGCCATCACAGCGCCGCCTACGAAAATCTCCCTGGAATGGGCCTGATGGCGGATTTCGATGCGCTCCGAGTTCCCGATGAACATGACGGTGTGATCTCCGACGATGTCTCCGCCTCTGATCGAATGGATGCCGATCTCTTTCCCGCGGGGGCATACGCCTTCTCTTCCGCAGATGAGCTCTTTTCCGCCCATGGCCTTGCTGATTATCTCGGCGGCAGTCATGGCAGTCCCGCTGGGCGCGTCCTTTTTCTGGTTGTGATGGGCCTCTATTATCTCGACGTCGTACTCGTTACCTAGGTATCCGGCGGCATCCCTGATCAGCTTGAAGAAGACCCCGACTCCGATGGAGTAGTTGGATGAGATCACAGCGGCGACGTTGTTCTTTATCACGGCGTCGGTGATCGCAGTCTTCTGCTCTGCGCTGAGGCCGGTAGTCCCTATGATGAGATTGACCCCAGCCGACGCTGCGATCGGAGCGTTGACAGCGGTAGCCTTGGCTATGGTGAAATCTATCAGAACGTCGGTCTTGCTTTCTTTGAGAACGGCTGCCAATTCGGAAGAATCAGATACCGGAACCCCCAAAGCTCCCACTCCGACGACATCCCCGATATCTTTTCCGATGTTCACGATGTCGAATGCGGAAGCTATTTCCATACCTTCGGTAGCCAAGACGCGGCGTATGATGAGAGTCCCCATCCTTCCGCATGCGCCGACAAGCCCCACTCTTACATTGGTCAAAGGCTTTCCTCCTTGTCGCAGATTGAATCCATGCTATCAGACCCTAATTTGCTGATGCGATTAAACCGTTATCCATCGCATCGTTCTGGTTTGCCTGCCATTGTCTCTTTTAGAACAGAGGTAATAAATGTTTTTTCTGCCGCATCCTGTGCAGAATATGATCCTTTCACCTTCCATCCTTTTCAGGATGCGCCTCGTATACTGCGGCGAAAGCATCGTATTCTCGGCAATTGTGCTTACAGAAGCGCCATTGAAAGCGGCTATTATGTTCTCGATTTTCTCTTTGCGAATTTCGTATGCTGAAGATACCACGCTGATGGCCGGGAGATTTATGGCGAAATGGCTGTCGGTAAACGATGCGGAAGGCATCTGCGGCGTCATCCTGTAGCAGTGTTTGATTGATGTTATTCCATTCCCGCGGAAGCTGAATCCCTCCAAAGCGCGGAAAAATTTGGCCAGCCCGGAGTTTCTGGCTAGTGGGCCGTTTTCCTTCTTGTCGGTGACCCATACGCCCCCCGGCGAAGTTATGTTCGCCGATTCCAGATCTGCGCATACGGTTATCGGTTCGTCCATGCCATAATCGCGATGGACGACGGCATTGACGGCAGCCTCTCTGATCACCCTTTTCGGATACCGTTCCACAGTGTATTTCTTTTCGGGATTGGGTTTCTCGATATTGCAGATAGCATCCAAAATCTCATAATACTGCTTCAATACAGGGCCGCCGATGGTTCCCTTCCGTCCGCTTATTTCTATTTCTGTTGTCCAAGGGCATTGGTCAGACAGCATCAAGGCAAGATTGCTGTATTTTCCGTTTTCAGTACGCAACTCAGCTATGCCTGCGTAATCCATGCGGACCTTTTCCCACACTTTCTTTTCTGTGTAAGTAAATGTAATATTTTGTAAAGGCGACTCTTTGCTGTCGAATGATTCGTCCATACTGACATATTATACTTGAATTAATATAGGCAATATTATGTTGATTTAAGGTTATTAGTGGTGGCTATATTGTCAATATAAATATCCTCCATTACTATTTGTTGTATCTATCAATATTTTAATATTCCATCAGATAATCGATTATTATAAATATTGTTGGAGATAATTATTGCGTTAGGTGAATATGGATGGTTGTAATTCCCAAAAACGTCGCTGACCTTTTCGTCCCCGACACAGTCAAAGTTTTAGTCACCTGCGACCGCGCAGGACAGCCCCATGCAATAGCATGCGGAAGCATTGATCTCTGCCCTCTCGAGGTAGGGAAGGTTTTGGTAGGAGAAATTCTCATGAAGAAAGCTGCCGAAAACCTTCGCACCACCAAAAAAGCTTCGATCCTTCTGACTTCTGGCACGACTTCCTATGAGTTGATTCTGGAGAATCCGGAGCGTCTCACCAGCGGTCGCGCAGTGGACAAAATGAATCTCAAGCTTTCTGCGATAGGGCTGAAAGCCAACGCGGTTTGGTGCTTCAACACAGTCGCGATTTATGACCAGAGTGCGACACCTGCCGCAGGAACAAGGATCGCTTGAAATCAAAGCCGCCCGTTTGAGGCGGCATCTTTCCCCTTCCAACAACATTTTTAGGTTGCAGCTGCATCTGGAATCCAATGGAAATTGATGAGGCCATAGCTTGGATCCAGGGCAATCTGCCTCAGACGATACTTCTTATAGGCGGCATTCTGGCGATGGCCATAGCCATCAAATATGCCAAAGATAAGGATGGGAAGTACGTCGTTTTGACCGCCGCCGGCTTCATATTCGGAGTGGGCATGCTCATCGAAGCGGTGGCCCGCTATTCAGAGTGGAGCACGTTCGCCGCCATTCTGATTGCGATTACGGCTTTCGCGCTGATCATAAGGCCTTTCCGCAACGTCAATTTCTCCGCGATTGCCGCTTTGCTGCTGATGGCGATCGTCTATATCGCACTGGGCGGTTTGAACGGGGTTATGATAGCCGATGCCATAGACCTGACGTTTCTGTCGGAAGGCTGGCCCCGCATCATCATTTCGCTGATCGTCGGCGCCATAGTCTATGGGTTGTGCAGATTTGCAGAGTCTTTGGTGAAGCTTTTCGGAAAATTGCTGAACCTGTGGCCGATTCTCCTTCTGCTCGGAATCACATGCGTGGCGGAGGCTGTCATGATGTTTGCCGGAGTGGGCTCCGTATCCGATTTCATGGATTTCGAATCGCTGCGTACAAGATTGGGATTTTGAGAGCAGAATCGATGCGAGATTACACCCGTATTTAGCATCGTCCCGTTCCACAACTCAACTAAACCTTTAAATCGTATGAGATGATGGCTGGGTTAGAGTGGGCTCGTGGCTTAGCCAGGATATAGCGCTGGCCTTCTAAGCCAGACGCCTCGGGTTCGAATCCCGACGGGCCCGCCAAGGATGCATCACCCTCGGTGATGACGCATTCAAGGAAGGAAGTCACATGAAGAGAGGCTCACGCGCCTGGAAGAAACGCGGCAACCAGCGTTGGAAATGGCGCAAGAAAAAAATGAGAAGAAGAAAGAGAGCAGCGAAGATGCGTAAGAAGTGATCGCAACTCGCCATCACACTCAAGGGGGTATAGGCTAACCTGGCAGACTGGTGGGCTCCAGTTATTGAGAGTGATTGTAAATGGGTTTGCTGAAGTTATGATGAATAACTGGAGCGATGACTCATTCAATTCCGTGGGGGGTAGCTCCCCTCACAGTGGAAACCCGCTGACGAGGGTTCAAATCCCTCTGCCCCCACCTACGCATCTTCACTGGTTCTCGGGCACTTCATGTGCCTCCCAACCTTTTTTATTTATTTTTGCTGATTTTTTGAGAGCGTACGCTTTTTGGAAAAGACTGATCTAACGGATTGCGCAGAATCGTATTGAAAAGAATGTTCCGCCCCTGACGAGGCGGTTTGTTCAGTTTTTGAAGCTGTGCACCGGAGCGGGAATCCTTCCGCCGCGGTTCACGAAATCGGCGCATCCGAATCTGTTCACGGGCATGATTTTAGCCTCGCCCAGAAGCCCGCCGAATTCTGCGACATCACCGACGCCTTTGCCGATGACAGGTATGACCCTGACAGCCGTGGTTTTCTGGTTGATCATGCCTATGGCCATCTCATCGGCGATTATCCCCGAGATTGTTGTCGCAGGGGTTTCCCCGGGAATAGCGATCATATCGAGCCCGACGGAGCAGACGCATGTCATTGCCTCCAATTTCTCGAGGGTCAGAGCTCCTATGTCGGCGGCTTCGGCCATGGAGCTGTCTTCGCTGACCGGTATGAACGCTCCGCTCAGACCTCCGACGTAAGAGGAAGCCATGACCCCGCCTTTTTTGACCTGATCATTGAGGATCGCAAGTGCTGCGGTGGTCCCGGGCGCACCAGCATATTCCATCCCCATCTCGCAGATGATGTCGGCGATGCTGTCCCCGACGGCGGGCGTAGGGGCGAGCGAGAGATCGACGATGCCGAATGGGACTCCCAGCCTTTCGGAGGCCTCTTTGGCGTAAAGCTGCCCCACCCTGGTGATTTTGAACGCGGTTTTCTTTATGGTTTCGCACAGGATCTCGAAATTCTCTCCCCTGACTTTTGAGAGCGCAGTCTTCACGACTCCGGGTCCGCTTACCCCGACGTTCAGAACGCAGTCCGCCTCGGTCACGCCGTGGAAGGCTCCCGCCATGAAGGGGTTGTCGTCGGTAGGATTGCAGAAAACCACCAGCTTGGCGCATCCGAGAGAATCATTATCCGCGGTGCGCTCCGCCGTCTTCTTCACGATCTCCCCCATGAGCCTGACGGCATCCATGTTGATTCCGGCTTTCGTGGATCCCAGGCTGACCGATGAGCAGACCCTCTCAGTTTTGGCCAGAGCTTCCGGTATTGAAAGGATGAGGTTCATGTCTGCGGGGGTCATCCCTTTCTGGACCAGCGCGGAGAATCCGCCTATGAAATTGACGCCGACATCTTTCGCGGCCCTGTCCAATGTCTCCGCTATCCTTACGAAATCCTCCGGCGATTTGCATGCCGCTCCGCCCACGATTGCGGCGGGAGTGATGGATATCCTCTTGTTGATCACGGGAACCCCGAATTCCAATCCGATCTCGTCGCCGACGGAGACCAGATCCTTGGCGTACTCAGTGATTTTGCCGTATATCTTCTCGCAAAGCCTTTCCAAATCCGGATCGATGCAATCCAGGAGGCTGATCCCCATGGTGATGGTTCTGACGTCCAGATTCTCATGGAGGACCATGTCGTTGGCTTCGAAGACTTCCTTTAGCTCGGTCATGGGCCTCAGACCTTGTACATCATGTCGAAAATGTCTTCGCGCTGGGCCCTGATAATGCAGCCGATGTCCTTACCGACTTTTTCCAGCCCCTCAGACATATCCTTGAAGGTGCCTTTGTAACCGTCGATGTCGACGATCATCATCATGTTGATGAACTCCTGGACCGTGGTCTGCTTGATATCGAGGATATTGATGCCGTTGTCCGCGAAATAGGTGCAAACCGCGGCGATCAGGCCGACCCTATCTTTGCCTATGAGCGTGACTATCACTCTGTTCATTGGGCGTCAGATTCCGAACGTCTTATAAGTGCGTATTCCAAGGAATCCTTCAGAGCCGCCAGACTTGCCTCTATTATGTTCACTGAAACCCCGACGGTGGTCCAGTCCTCCCTGCCGTCTGTGGACCTTATGAGGACGCGTACCCCGGTCCCGGTGCCTCCTCTCTCGTCCAGCACGCGAACTTTGTAGTCGGTGAGCCTGATGTTCGCCAGCTCCGGATAGAAGCATCTCAGAGCTTTCCTCAGGGCGTTGTCCAATGCGTTCACAGGGCCGTTCCCATCCGCGGCCGTATGCTCGATGTGGCCTTTCCCGTCGGACACTTTGACGCTCGCTTCGGACAGCGTCCCATCGCCTATGCCGTCATCGGTGTATACCCTGAAGCCGACGATATCGAACATCGGCTCTATCTCGTCCCTGAGCCTCTTGACCAGAAGCTCGAAGCTGGCGTCTGCGCCCTCGAACTGGTAACCCCTTGATTCCAAGTCTTTGACTATGCCCATGATCTTGGCGTCGTCGTCGCCTTCCCTCAATCCTAGCTGCCTCAGCTTCTCGGCGACGCTTGCCCTGCCGCCCATGTCCGAGACCAATATCCTGCGGCTGTTGCCGACGGATCTGGGATCTATGTGCTCGTATGTGCGGGGGTCTTTGGACAGCGCAGATGCATGCAGGCCGCCTTTGTGCGCGAATGCCCTGCTCCCGACGTAAGGCATCCCCGGGTTCGGGACCATGTTTGCGATCTCGCCGATGCATCTGGACAGATCGGTCATCTTCGACACGTCTATCCTTCCGATGTCGGCGCCCATCTTGAAAGCCAGATTGGGTATGACGGCGCACAGGTTGGCATTGCCGCATCTTTCCCCTATGCCGTTCACTGTCCCTTGTACCATCTCGCATCCGGCGCGGACGGCCGCCAATGAGCATGACGTGGCCATGTCGGAATCGTTGTGGCAATGTATCCCCAGCCTGGCCTCCATCTTTTGGGATACGGACGACACTGTCGCTCCGATCTCTTCGGGCAGAGAACCTCCGTTGGTGTCGCAGAGCACGACCCATTCCGCGCCCGCCTTTTCCGCCGCCGAAACGGCTTCCATCGCGTATTCCGGGTTCGACCTGTACCCATCGAAGAAATGCTCCGCATCGAACATCACCCTCTTCCCAGCGCCCCTGAGGAAAGATACGCTCCCGGATATCATGCGGAGATTCTCTTCCAGACCTATCCCGAGGGCTTCGGTGACGTGGAAATCCCATGCCTTCCCCACGATGCAGCACCATTCAGCCTCGCATGCGGCCAGCGCTTTGAGATTGGGATCGTCTCCGAACGGAACCCCGGGTCTGGCTGTGCTCCCGAAAGCTACCAGCTCCGAATTCCTCAGATTTCTCTTCGAAGCTTTATCGAAGAATTCGTCGTCCTTGGGATTGGATCTGGGCCATCCTCCCTCGACGAAATCCATCCCGAAGTCGTCCAGCCTTTCCAGTATGTCCAACTTGTCTCCGCTGGAGAATGATACCCCCTCAGTCTGGGAGCCGTCCCTGAGAGTCGTGTCGTAGATGTAAACTCTTCCCATCGGCTCGGAGCCTTCTGTCAGCGATGGCTATGAGGTCGCTGAGTATCGCCGAAGCCGTCTCCGTGCGCCCAGCGCCTCTGCCGGATACAGTCACTGGCCCGGCGAGATCGGTTATTATCTGAGCAGTATTCAGCGTGCCGGAGATGCTGAGGGGATGCCCCTTGGGAATCAGCCTGGGGCCGACCTCCAATTTGCTCTCCGTCACTTCGCCTATGAGCCTTATGACCATGTTGCGGGCGGCGGCCATGGCCACGGCCTCCTCGGTTATCGACGTGATCCCCGTGATCCTGACGTCGTCGAATTTCACATCCCTGCCGAATACCGAGTTCGCCAGGATGACGACCTTGCAGGCCGCGTCATATCCCTCGATGTCGTTGGTCGGATCGGTCTCGGCGTAGCCCAGCTGCTGCGCCTCTTTGAGCGCTTGGTCGAAGGGCTGGCCTTTGTCCATCTTGCTCAGTATGTAGTTGCATGTGCCGTTGAATATCCCGCGAATGGAGGTTATCCTCTCCCCCACCAAACCCTCGGTGCACAGGTTGATGATGGGCATAGCCCCTCCGACGGACCCTTCGTATCTGAGATAGCATCCGTTTTTCTTCGCCAAGCCGGTGAGCTCCGCGTATTTGAGAGCCAGAGGCCCTTTGTTCACGGTTATGACATCCTTCCCGCGTTCCAGAGCGCAGATTATGTTGCCGAGCCCGGCACCCCCGGTCTTCACGTCAGTGGGGCTGACCTCTACGATCAGATCGTATTCGCACTCGGACAGAACTTTTTTCGGATCGGAATAGCTGTTGCTGCCGACTCTTCCGCTCTCTTTTTTGCGGGACACGAGCGAAAGGGGATCCAAACCGTCCGGATCATACGCAAAAGTTCTGGAATCCATCGCGCCGACGATCGAAACGCCTTCGCCGTACCTTTTTTCGAGGAACTCCTTCCTTGATGCGAGGACTTCCGCGAAGCCTTGGCCGACGGTGCCGAAACCGCATATGAAAATCCTCATCTCAAACGCCTCTCACGTATGTTATCTTGGATTCCTTGCATCTCTTGTCAAGGAATCTGTCCAGCATCTCCAAGTCCTCTTCGCTGCGGGTCTTGACGGCCACCATCGCCGTGCGCTTGGACGAGTTCCCGGCTTTGGACGAGTATCTGATGTCCGTGGCATCCAGATTCACGTTTTTGGATGCCTCGCCGATGAGATCCTCTATTCCCTTCCCGTCGAAATCCCCTATGAGCATGTATTCCATGGAATACGTCTGATAAACCGAGCCCAACCTGGATATGATTATGTCCTTGGATTTCCAGACGTCCTTCAGCCTGCAGAGCTGCTCTTGGTCCTCGATCTCGAAGGTGACGTTGATGCATATCCTGTGGTTCACTATTTTCTCGCGGTTGTGGACGACTTCCACTATGTTCCCGTCGAGAAGGGAGATAGGCTCCAGAGACCCTACCAATTGTCCTGGAAGGTCTTTCACGAAGAGTTCGGCGTTCACAATCATATTCCGCACCGATATGCTTTCCCCATGTCCGAACGGATTAATAATCTGTGGCTTAGAAGAAGCGCCGAGGGGGAGATTTGAACTCCCGAGGGATAGACTCCCACGAGCTTTCCAGGCTCGCGCCTTACCGGGCTGGACCACCTCGGCTTCGATGGGAGGAACTTATAGTTGCATTAATACTTTTTGCACAGTAGCTTGATCGCGGTTCCCCCAGCCAGTCCACATCCGAACGGAAATCCTCGAGATGCCGTCTGATGTCCCTGCATTTCCTGATGTGATCGGTGTCGATCCACATGATCGAGACGCACACGTCATCCCCGCAATCCGCGATGGTGTTGCCCAAAGGGTCCAATCCGCGGGAACAGCCATGCATATCGAGGCCCGCCATTGGCCCCACGTTGTTGATGTAAACCATATATGTGACATTCTCGACCGCCCTGGCCGGGAGCACAGCGTCCAAAAACGGCTTCGAAGGTTTGGCCGATGCGGCGCAGCAGATGTTCACCGAAGCTCCATTCAAAGAGCAGCCATGCAGGATCTCAGGGAAGAAGATGTCGTAGCATACGCACATCCCGAACAGAATCCCTTTGTAAGTTCCCATGACGCGGTGGTTCCCCTCATCGAATCCGTCCTCGGAATAGATCCCGAATTTCGCCAGATGGGCTTTGTCATAGCACGCGACACCATCTGGAGACAGGAAAAAGTATCCGTTGTATATCCTGCCGCCATCCCATCTTGGGGCGCCGATCGCCACAGCCTTATCCGCGCTCTTGCAGGCGGCGAGAATCTTGTCCAATGCCGCCTCCGTATCATCTTTCAGTCCGCTGATGTCGGAGCCGTAGCCGGTCAGGAACATCTCCGGGAATGCCAGCACATCGGCGTCCATCGTCGCCAGCAGCTCGCAGACGGCTTCGGCGTTGGCCGCGGGATTTCCTGGCTCCGGAACCAGTTGGCAGAGCCCCATCTTCACGATCATGCCAACCAGACCTGCGGACATCTTATAAGATTGTGTTCCGATAAGGTAACGATGTCCGGAGTCAGCATACCTAACATAACGCCCGAGGATGTCGACGGGATTCTCGGTTTCATCAGGAAGGCAGTTGAGAAAATAGGTTGCAAAGGCGTGGTAATAGGCATAAGCGGAGGGATTGACTCCGCTGTGGTGACCAAATTGTGCGTCGATGCCATAGGCCCGGACAAGGTCCTCAACGTTTTCATGCCGTCGAGGGTGACTCCCGCCGCGGACTACAAGACCACCGCCGAGCTCTGCTCCGATTTCGGGACCGAATACAAGGTGATAGACATCCAGCCTGCCGTAGACGCTCTCGCGGCCGTTCTCCTGTCGGGAAAAGAGACTCCGTTGGAGAGAGGCAACATCTCCGCCAGATGCAGGATGATCGTGCTGTACAACCTCGCCAAGAAAAGGGACAGCATCGTCGTGGGGACATCGAATCAGAGCGAGATTATGATGGGATACTTCACCAAATTCGGCGACGGAGCGTGCGACATGACCCCTCTGGCGAACATGTATAAGACAGAGGTCAGGCAGATCGCGAAGCTCATCGGGATCCCGCAGGAAATAATCGATAAGCCACCATCGGCTGGGCTCTGGGAAGGCCAGACCGACGAATCGGATATGGGTATAAAGTACGCGGATCTGGACAGGATACTGTACTCGATGGAACAGGACAGGACCGACGCGCAGATAGAGGCGGATACAGGCATCCCCAAGGACGTCGTCGCGGGGATCCGCGCCCAGGTGGAATCCATGGAGCACAAGAGGCTCCTGCCTATCCGCCCGGACGATTTCTGAGATCGGCCCGGAGCAGGGAAAAACTCCCGCTCCGGTTTTTGCATCTTCAGTGGCCGCAGTTGCACGAATGCCCTTCGCCTTCGTGGTGGTGGCATTCCGTATCTGGGTCGTAATCCAGCTTTCCGTCGAGATAGGCCTGCACGCATGCGTCGGCGTTTCCGCTCGCCCCCGGGAGGAGCTTGATCCCGCGGCTTTCGATCATATCTCTGGCTCCGCCGCCGATGCCTCCGCAGATGAATGTGTCCACTCCGTTATCCAGAAGGACCTGGACGAGCCCGCCGTGGGAGAAGCCTCCGTTCCCGATGACCTCGGAGGATTCTATCTTCCCGTCTTTGATGTCGTAAATCTTGAAGTTCTCTGTCCTTCCGAAGTGCTGGAACACTTCGCCGTTCTCGTACGTCACAGCTATCTTCATGATACCGGCCGAACCACAGCTAGGTTTCGCTTTAAGCCTGTCGTTTTCCGAGGAATAGTTTCAGAGGTGTGAACCTCGCTCTATCCTCGACACAGTGACGTTCCCCTGGGCTTTGGCCGCGCTCCTTCTCACCTCTTCGACGATCTCATCCGCCTTGGACGGGTCGCAATCGATGATGAACCTCTTGGTCTGGAACATCAGCGCGGCGCCGTTCACCCCGGGGCGCCTCTGTATGTGCGCCTCTATCTTGTCGGCGCAGTCCTGGCATTCCAATCCGGCCATGAAAAGAACCATCTTCATACTGAGCACATAGTGCAATCCGCTTATTATACAGCAATGTCTTGCGGTATAGAATGGCGCCGAAGCAAATGGTCTTGGGTCCGAAGACGTTTTTGGGGATGGTCATCCTTCTGGGGATGTTCGGACCCATCTCCACGGACATGTATCTTCCCGCTCTGCCGGACATGGCCTCTGATCTGAGCGCCGACGCCGCTTCTCTCAACGCTACGCTGTACGGATTCATATTCGGGATGGCCGTATCAATGCTCCTGATCGGGCCTCTCAGCGATAGGCACGGAAGGAAAAAGCCGTTAATCGTCTGTCTGTCGATGCATGCCGCTGCGTCCATAGCATGCGGACTTACGGGAGACGTATGGTCGCTGATTATTTTCAGAGTGATCCAATCGATAGGCGCGGGAGCGTCCATCACGATGTCCGCGGCATTCATCAAAGATTCCTATGAGGGCAGCGTGCGCGTACGGGTGCTGAACATGAACGCCATATTCCGCGCCCTGGGGCCGATGCTTTCGCCGATCGTCGGCGCCGCCATAATCTCCGTATCGGGATGGAGGACCACATTTTACGTTACCGCCGTCGCTTCGCTGATATGCCTTGCGCTGGCGTTCCTGACGACGGAGACGCTTCCGGAAGAGAACAGGAAAGGAAAGGGATTCAAGGATGTCGCCATCGGAACGAAGTCCATCCTGTCGGACCGCTCTCTGATGATCTTCATGGTCATGTCCAGCATGATGAGTTTCGCATTCATGGGATACCTGTCGGTATCGTCGTACATCTATGAGGGCATGTTCGGATTCGCGGAGTCCGAATACTCGTTGGCTCTGGCATCGGCGATGCTTATCGGCTCTTTTGGGATGATCTGCATAAACCGTGCGACGAAAGACGTGCCCAACTACAAGCGGATCCCGTTGTATACCGCTCTAGAGACGATTCCGGGGATTCTGATAATTCTGTTCGGAGACCAGTCGTGGTGGGTTTTCTTCCTGCTGTTCCTGCCGTTCGTAGTGGGATTGGCTTCTATGAGCCCCTGGGGCATGGCGGCCATGATGGCAAGCCATGAAGGGGACAACGGCGTGCTGTCCGGGCTGATCAATTTCGTCTACTTCACGATCGGCTGCATCGGGATGATAGCGTCTACGCTTCCCTTCCCTTCATACACCGTCGCACTCGGGAGCCTGATGGCCATAGGCGGGATAACATTCTGCGCCCTGTGGGGAATAATAAAAGCAGGAGGCGGGAGCCTGAAGGGCCTGGAGATGACCGGCTCAGGCAGAATGCCGGATGACGGCCCCAATAACTGAGGCCGATCGGCAAAGAAACGTTGAGATCATGATTGGAGGGCCGCTTTAGCGCCGCGATAGATATCGTCCGCCGGCTGCAAAGTTACCCAGCCCTCGGATATCTCCAAAGGTTCCAGCTCCATCTTCTCGCAGATGCTGTTGCATTGCCCCACGAACTCTTCCCTGTCGTCCTCTAACCCGGTATCAATGATGAGACCGTTTTGATATCCCGCTATGGAGAACATCCATTTCATGTAGCTGTCCGGGTCGGTGATCCCGAAGTACTCCTTGATGTCCGAAGTCATGCTTTCCAATTCCTCGCGCATTTTGAATCCGCCGAAGAATTCCTTCCAATTGGATGCGACCGTGGGTATGAGATAGAGCATCCCAGTGTATTCCTTGGTGAGCCTGGTGTAATTGGTGCCGCCTCCGATCGCAACCCCGACGCAATCGTCGCAGACCTTTCCGTCCGGGCATTTCATTGTGGACGTCGGTTTGAACCCTTTTTCGGCTGCCCAATTCTGTATGTCCCAGCCGAAGGACCCGCACATTCCATAATACACAGCCACCGAATCGCAGTATGGCTGAACCTTTGACACCTGCTCTTCCACCTGGCTCTTGAGTTTGTCCGGGAACTCATGGAGAGCCATCGGGTTGAAATGGATCACGACATTGAACTTGGTGCGGTCTATGTCTTGGTGATCCGAATAGAATTTCCAATCTGGGATGAGCTCATAGCGGAACCCGCGCCTGTCAGCCTTCCTCCTGAATGTCACCGCATCATCGTTGTCGATGACGTATACCGTTTTTTCCTCCGGATCGGACATGAGGCTGTGCAGGAGCTCATTCTCCAGCATCGGACACGCGATGGCGCAAAGGATTCCGCTTGTCATACCGAATAAATCTTGCATATGGATATTAAATCTGTCGGGATTTCCGTCCGATTGCACAGACGATGACAATAGCCTGGCTGGATGCGCAAAACCCATCTTCGATGATGAAAGAAACACTGAAATCCGATATGCAACCGCATATCATTGGAAGATGCCCAAGATCGCTTTCACTTTCTTCCGCTCCACCTCGATTCTCCGCACGTCCGTTGCGCCTTCGGCCTTCGCGATCTCTTCCAGGAGCCTTTCCTCGTACTCCCATTGGCATGAGATGTGATTGTTCATCCTGTGCAAGACGAACAGGTTGAAGAACAGCGAATAAACGCCCAGCGTGATCATCAGCAGAATGATGTGCGGCAACAGATCGATTTTCTCCTTGGCAGCTCCGGTTGACATCTCCCCGATATTGATGATGCCGCCCATGCTCTCCACGAACAGCGATGTTAATTTGCACTGCTGGAAGTTGTGCTTGGTAATAGTCTCAAGAATGTATGCGGACGTGAAAGCCATCTCCACCACGGTCAGGATCAGCGCCGCCCATGTCAGGATGGATTGGGATGTCACGCCGATATCGCGGTTTCCGGTTAAGACAGCCGCCGCAATGTTGACGACGGCCATAGCTAAGAATGTGTATTTGGTGACCTGCATAGCGCGCCCGTTTCCTGCGTCGCGCATTGAACCGGCAAGCGAATCGATCTCATCCGAACCGCGCCCGCGGAACCTGGCATAAGATGCGAGAGAGTCCGCCCATTCCGCATCGCGGGCGAGATGCAAGTTTAGGCCCTTCACTTCCAGATAAAGGGCGTAGAGAATCGCCGTCCATGCCACCAGTTCGACGCCAGTGTCTGCGATGCTCGAACCGCTGCCAAGGAATTCGTGCATCACGACGATCGCGATAGCAGGAGCCAGAATCGTGATCATCAGGAACGCGCCGATGCGGAATAGGGAGTCACTGTCCGAGCGCTTCATGACGCAATTCAGGAAACGGTCGGCCGCGTTCGCGCTCATGCCATAGGCATCGGTTTAATCCTATAAGCCTATAACCTCCCCTATGGAGCTGCGGAAGGGCAAAGGGCAGAACAAGACGAAGGTGCCGGCCCCAGTGATCATGGGCGAGATACTCCTCACCTTAGTCATAATCCGCTACATCCTCAACTTCTGCTTCTATCTCCACATCATAACGGATGAGGCGGACGAAATCGCCAGCAGGGCGTTCGCCATGGTGTTCTCCATCGTCATGCTGCTGTTGATCGTCAGCTCCGTCATCGGCATAGCCTCGGCCAAACCGAGCTCGTGGAGGAAGGTCATGAGGACGTCCATTATTCTGCTGGTGATCAACAAAGCCCGCGACATCATCGGCATGACCGGGGTGACCATCGACGACACCGTCCTCATCATCATTACCGCTCTCACCATGATCATGATGATGCTCCCGTCCGTACGCAGGTTCTACCTCCCTCCGATGACCGAGAACCCCCCGCTGACCCGCTGGATAGGATACATCTTCGTGATGCCGCTGTTCAAGGAGGCCGACTTCGAGTTTGTCAGGGAAGGAGACGCCGCAGCGGAAAAGCCGTCGAGCGCTGTGCCGAGATAAACCGCAGACTGGCCGCATAATTTAATGGGAAAAATCAAAAGGTGGACAGGGCGAGATTCGAACTCGCGGCCTCTACCATGCCAAGGTAACGATCTTCCAACTGATCTACCTGCCCAGCAAAGACCATGATATTCTCATGGTTTAAAAAGGTTTGTATCAGGAAAACCTGTATTCCTCTCCGCTGATATGGGTGGGATACTTGCCGTTGGTGCACGCGAGACAGAGCTCGTCGGCCGGCATCCCGATGGCTTCGACCAGACCCTCGAGGCTGATGTAACCGAGGCTGTCTGCCCCTATCTGCTCCCTGATGCCGTCGATGGAATAATGGTTGGCGATGAACTGGTCCCTGGTCTTCATGTCGACGCCGTAATAGCACGGGGCGATGATCGGAGGGCTTCCGATGCGGACGTGGACCTCTTTGGCTCCCGCGTCCCTGAGCATGGAGACCAAGATTTTCAGAGTAGTACCTCTAACGATGCTGTCGTCGATAATGATTATGCGCTTGCCAGAGACGGTGCTGCGGATCGGAATCATCTTCGTGGACACGGCGGCCTCTCTGAGCTTCTGCTCCGGCAGGATGAACGTCCTTCCGGCGAAGCGGTTCTTCATGAAGCCTTCCTCGTAAGGTATGCCCGCGGCGAGAGCGTATCCTATGGCGTGCGCGCGCCCGGAATCGGGTATCGGCATGACCAGATCGACGTCTGCGGGGCACTCCCTCGCCAGAACCATCCCGATCCTCTTGCGGACCTCGTAGACTTCCTTGCCGTCGATCACGGAATCGGGCCTTGCGAAATAGACCCACTCGAACATGCATCTCGAATGGGCGTGGGTGCCTTCCATCGCGTGGATTACGTACCCATCCTTGGTGATCTCGCATATCTCGCCGGGTTGGATGTCCCTGATGAATTCGCCTTTGAGAGCGTCTATGGCCGTGCTCTCCGACGCGAACATGTGCCCGCCTTCGACTTTGCCGAGGCAGATCGGATGGAACCCGAACGGATCCCTGGCGGCGAATACCCTGCCGTTGTAAAGGACTGCGAGGGAATAGGCGCCATCCAGCTCGCCCATGGAGGCGCGGATGGCCTTCACGATGTCGCCGGACTCCGACAGATGCTTGGAAATTAGCTTGAGAATCAGCTCGCTGTCCGAATCGGTGAGGAAGGTCCTGCCTTCTCTCATGTATCTGTCCCTTAGGACCGAAAAATTGGTGATGTCCCCGTTATGGGCTACGGAAAGCATCCCCGAAGCGATTTTGACCGTTATGGGCTGCGCGTTTATCACGCCTTTGGATCCGGTGGTGGCATATCTGACATGCCCTATCCCAGCCGTTCCCCTCATGCATCCGGCTTTGTCCGCGGGTATGGCCGTCTCAACGAGCCCGTCCCCTTTGACGCTATCGATGGAATTCCCGTCGAATACGGAAATCCCGGCGCTCTCCTGCCCGCGGTGCTGAAGAATCATGAGGGCTGTGCGCAGCGGATGCGCGACGCCGGAACCGGCGGAAATGCCCACGACACCGCAGCTGTGCTTCGGCCCTGCCATGATATCAGCTCAATCGCGAAGCTTCGCCCACTGGTAAGACCTGATGGTGGTGGTCTTCCCGTACCCGCAAGAAGCGCAAGCGCCCTTTCTGATGTGGTAAGAGCGCTTTCCGCACCTGCGGCATGGGATGTGAGTCTTATGCTTGTTGTGTCTTCCCTGCGCGGCTGTTCCGGTTCCCATGATCGATGTCTCCTGGAATTGATAGTGATGCCTTGCCCTGCTGTTGGAGGGCACTCCGCGGCTTCCCGGTCCTTTTTCCCTGCGAAGAGGGAATAATCGGGCGCTTCACATGCCACGGGCTATGTTCTGGGTTGCCCATACTGCAATCGATATAAGAACGTATCTGTCTTATTATATAGAGCGCCCAGATACGGATCAGATGAAAGCCCCTATGGCCGGAGCGTCGAGGCGATCCATGTCGTAGAAGATTATGGCTTCTTTCACGCCTTCCGCGCCGCATCCTATGCCCATGAAATGGTCGAGCATTGACATGCGCCACAGCAGATCCATGACGGATACAGAGAGGGACCCGTAGTATGCGTTGGCCATGTCGTCCTCGTACCCGCTGGCGTCCATCATCGAGAATACGCTCCCCATGAAGCTGTCCCTGCCGTTCAGCGTGCTGACGTAATCCGCTAGGACTTTCCTGCCGGATTCGTCCGGGACTTTGAGCTGGATGTCTTCGGGCTTGGCGGAACCTCTCTCGAAGAGATCGCCCCCGTCGTCCATGACCTTCCACCTGAGCTTCCCGCCTGAGGTCATGAACATGTTCCAATTCCACTCGGCATCGCAATATACGGGTACGCTGAGCGGATCCGACGACGACATGGAATCCATGGCGAGATCCCTGCCTGCCTCTTCCAGCGAAGGCATATCCAGACGGGTCTCCGGGGACAGCCCTGCCAGCGACATCACCGGCTCGATCTCGGACATATCCATTATCCTGCTGAGATAAGCCAGATCGGTGAACATCGATATGTTCTCGGACACAGACATGCGTAGCCTCGAAGGGTCGGACATCACGCCGGCCTCGCGGCAATTTGCATAGAATTCCTTGTACACCGCCTGGGATTCCTCCAGCGCGGGGATTATCCTCGGCTCGGCGCGGGCGACCAGATCCTTCGCCTCGGCCAATGCGTCGGCATCCTGGCTGTCCCAGACCCCTCTGCACGAAAGGTCCAGCTCAACCTTAACGCGGTCGCTGGCGTACAGATGGAACGGGAACTGCCTGCAATAGGCCGTCCGATGGTCATAGACCGAGCAGCGCCTGTCATTGAGGAAGACGCAGGAACCGCACCCTTTCTTCAGCGCCAAAGCCTGATGCGGCTCTGGGGAGCCCACCCTGACGAGAGCGCGCGGATGGTTCTTCCTGAAGAATTCCCGCTCCTCGGGAAGCACCTCCGGCTGGCAGAGGCAGCACATGCCGCACCCGTCCGGGCATCCGATCTTCCTCCCGGCAACCTCAGAATAATCGACTTCGTAATCGGCCACAGATATCTTTCCCCATGCGTTCGCCGCAGAATTCGCCGCTGTCCACCTGTATTTCGCCCCTGATTATGACTGTTTCGGGGAAGACCGCCGGGAAGCCGCCGTAAGGCGAATGCCCGCACTTGCTGTGCAGCCTTCTGACGTCTATGACTGACTGCCGATGGAAATCGAAGACGCAAAAATCCGCGTCGTATCCCTTCGCGATTTTTCCCTTGCCGATGGAGAACAGCTCCGCCGGCCTCTCCGCACCCATGCGGACCGCCGTTTGAAGGGAGATCTCCTGCTTCCTGACCATCTCCATGGCCATCGGGATGGTTGTCTCCACCCCGGGGATCCCTCCCGGCGCGGCGGAGAACTCCTGGGCCTTGTCCTCCACGGAATGCGGCGCGTGGTCCGATCCGAACATGTCTATATCTCCGGACAGGAACCTTCTGTACAGGGCTTCCCTCGTTTTTGAATCGCGTATCGGGGGGTTGGTCTTGTACTCGGAGGTTGGGTTCCGGTCCGCGTCGAAAAGGAGATGGTGCAAAGTCGTTTCCGTCGAGAAGCCGGCGTTTTTCGCGATGTCCAAACCTTCCGAAGTGGTCAGATGGCATATATTGATCTTTGATCCGGCGAATCTGGATGCCAGCCTTCTGATGGCGCTGTGCTCCGCGGATGCCGGACGGTTGCGGAGATGGTCCCTTGCGCAGAACTCTTCGCCTTTGGATATCATCGAATCGTCTTCGGCGTGAACGCTCATGCGCTTTCCGGTGGCCAGGACGCTCCTCACCGCCGGGACGAGCTCCTCATCGTCATTCAGCAGTATGTTCCCGGTGGTGGATCCCATGAAAAGCTTGAATCCGGGGACCATCGGCGCGATGGGGGCGGCGTTGCAGCCTGCGGTCACTGCCGCGAAAAGCCCGTAATCGACATGCGCCTTTCCGCGGACGGCGGATTTCTTCTCTCTCAGCGATTGGACGTCGACGACGGGAGGCTTGGTGTTGGGCATGTCCAGCACGCAGGTCACGCCGGCGTGGACGGCAGCCAGAGTGCCGGTCGAGAAATCTTCCTTGTAAGTCATCCCGGGATCGCGGAAATGAACGTGAGGGTCGGTGAACCCAGGCAGAATCATCCCGTTGGAGCCGATATCGATTGCGCTGTCGCACCTTCCAAGGCTCTTGGATACGGCGGTTATGACGCCATCTTCTATGCCGATCTCCTGATACGACAGCTTGCCATCGACATAGGCCTTCCCACGGACGACGAGATCGAATGTCATGGGTCCCTTCTCTCCGCCGGTCCGAACGGAGTCTTCTCCGAGAATATCTCCCCTTGGAACCTGCTTATCCTCGCGTCCGGATCCTTCCACGATCCGGCTGGCAGCCCAGCTTTGTACGACAGATGATCCAGATACTGGCGGACGTCCCATCCCTGCTCCGTAGGCACCTGTGGCAGAAACAGCCCGCGATATCCCATCAGATCCAGCATGAGACCGTCCACGCCTATGCGCACCGCGGCCATGATGCCATCAGGCGAATCCGCTTCGATGGCCTCGGGCACGGTCAGAACTGTGACCTCCACGGTGACCGATTTCGCCTCTTCCGCGGACAGAGCCGGGAAACGGGGATCGTGGCAGGCCGCCTGCGCAGCCTCCGCTATGGCCTTAGAAAGCGGCATGTATGGGTATGGGAACCCGATGCATCCCCTGAGATATCCGGAAGGATATTCGCTCAGGGTGACGAAGACTCCCCTGTTCTCGGCGAAGCATCCGCCTTCTGGGGGCTTTGGCTCCGGGCCCCCTGAGACCGCCGCCATGACGCAGGCTCTGGCGTATCCGACGGCTATGGCTCCGGACGCGGTATCCGCGGAATCACTCTCCGTCGGTGTCGAACTTGATCGGAACTTTGCCTGGGGTCTCCCCGTCATCGCCTTCGGTCTTTCTCTGCTTGGGGGCGGCGCGAGAAACCTCCCTCCAGCTGTCTTCCATGCCTGAGGCCGCGTTCTTCATGATCTCTGGCCCCGGCATCTTCTGCATGAGGGCGGACAATCCCATGATCAGGTTCATCCCCATCGTCATGAAGTACTTCTGGACCTCCGGGTCGTTGAAAGCATCTATGGACGAGCGCAGCGAATCTTCGCACCTCATCCTGTCATAGGCCGCTCTCTCCCTGGCCCAATATACATCCTCCGCGGCTCTGCGGCGGGCGTATTCGGTGAACCTTCCGGGATGGCTGCGATCGTCTTCCCTTCCCCGGTAATCGCGGTAGCTTCCCATGCCGAAGGGATCTCTCCCCTCGGCGCGATCGATCATCGCCTCGATGAGGTCCCTGTTCTCCTCCACAAATCTGTATATCTCCTCGTCTGTGTGCTGCATTTCAGTTCCTCCTGAATTTGATCTTAAGAGTTCCGTCTTTGAATTCGGCGCCTTCTATCTCCGCGTGCACCAACGTGTCTGGGAGCTGTATGTTGCGCTTCTGGCTTCCCACATGGACCATGACGGTGGCCTGGTCCAAGCGGAAAAGCTCCACGTCCCCGCCATCCACGAACGGCATCTTCATCTTCAGATAGTGCTCGCCATCGATAGTTTCGAAGCTCATCGGACTGCTGGCGGAATAGACTTTGGCAGGGTCCTCATCCCCGAAGATCATGTCGGCCATCCTGTCCAGCTTGTCGAGTCCGCGGAGCTCCGTGCGCATCATCTCGCACTGCTTCATCTCCAGCGGATCGAACGTGTCGTGTATCTCCTGCATGTAAGCTTCCTGTTCCAAGAGCTTCTCCGCCAGGAAACCATCCGTCCCGGCTTCCTTGGGGATGACCTTGTTTACGACTATGCCCTCGACATTCTTGTTGTACAGGCACAGGTAAGTGTATGCCCTCATCGTCTCCTTTATGACCATCCTCTCTGGATTGAGAACAAGCCTGACCGTAGTGCTCTTCGGATCCTCAAGGACATCTTTGACCTCGGTCATGTTCTTCTTGATGACTTCGAGAGAATTCATGACCTCTTTCGACGGCAGAGGCATTTCCATGAACTTCCCGACGGTGAATCTGGCGAATCCCAGGAGCTTCTTCACCACCGAGAACATGCGATCCATATACCAATTGGATACGTCCGGGAAGCTCAGCAGCCTCAGCGTCTCGCCGGTGGGAGCAGTATCCAGCACGACGGCATCATAGGAATTCTCTTTCCTGAACGTGTTGAGATAAAGAAGAGCCGAAATCATCTCCATCCCCGGGAATATCGCCATCTCTTCCGCTGAGATCTCGCCCATCCCCTGAGAAAGCATGAATGCGGAGACATAATCCTGGATTTCGCTCCAGTGGTTGCGCATCTCATAGATGACGTCGATCTCGAATGCGTCGAAATTGTCGGCCACATGGGTTATCTCGTTGCCGAGCTTCATGCCCAACGAATCCCCGAGCGAATGCGCCGAATCAGAGCTCATCAGTATTGTGCGGTAGCCCAGCTTGGATAGCCTATATGCCGTGGCCGCCGACGTGGACGTCTTCCCGACGCCCCCCTTCCCGGTATAGATGATCAGACGCATGCATAGGGAATCCAATAACAGCTTAATAAGAATCCCACAAAGGTTCTTCCGAGATAGAAAAATATGGTGCCGGGAATGGGGTTCGAACCCATGACCTTCGGATTTCCCTGGAAGAGGTCTATTGACCAGAACCCTATGAGTCCGACGCTCCACCAGGCTGAGCCACCCCGGCCTTGAACGGAGCATTGGGTTCTGGTTTATATCGGTTTCTACGTGTGGCTTCTGGACGGCTAATCGCCAGGAATGGGTGCAATCCAAAACCCATTGGCCGGAAGAGCTTTTTAGCGCATGAAAAAGAGCACTCAGAGTAACAATTCTATTGCCTGAAATACAGAATTCGAGACGTTGACCATTATAATGCCATGTATTATCGAGACGATGCGATGGGATTGAATCTTAAGACCAAGATAGATGCATAACTTCTGCCGGCCCCAAAACGGCCGTAAGAGGTTTGTCGCCTTCATATGAGGGGCAATCTCAGCAACTCGGCGATGAGCCGGATCACTTCGAGGGGCAGGGTCAATTTTGCAGGACGCCCCTGGTCTTTTTTTATCGTCCAGGACTCTCACCTCCTTTTCGATTACTCAGGTCGGGACCGGCGCAAAGGGGGCCCTATGTGCCGGACTCCCTCCCTGGCGGCCGCCCAGCTGGGCCCTAATATATCGTGATTGTGCGAGGAATACGCAGACACCATTCCGCAGCAGAACACAGTGGCGTCTGAATGCCGCTCACCCATGAGGTGAAATCTGAGCCGAAACTATCCAGAACCCCGGATATATCGGTAAACTGAAAAAAGGAAAATTGGGCCCGAAGGCCCTTAAAACTCACTCGGAAGCCTCTTCCGCTTTGGGCTCCTCAGCGGGGGCCTCTTCGGCGGCGGGCTCGGCGGGAGCGTCCTCAGCCACGGGCTCTGCAGCGGGCATGATGGATTCGGGCTCTCCCTCTCCCTCTTTGAGGACCTCGGACTTGCGGATTTCGATCCTCTTGATGGGGATGACGACGCGGCATGCTCTGGCGAGCTCCTTGGCGAGGTCTCCGGAAACGATGTCCTTCACGATCTCGGAAAGGGTCCTCTCGGCTCCGATCTTCTTCAGGGTTTCGCCGATGACGGCTCTCATGCCCTCTTCCTGAGAGGACTGGATCCTCCTCTCGGCGATGGACATGGTCTTGATCCTGTAGATGAAGCCGTCCTTGGTGGTGATGTCCACGACGTGGTCGGTCTTGGTCTTTCTCCTGCGGGTCAGCCTCCTGACGTAGTCGCTGGTCAGGTCATGGCCGATGAAGACGGTCTTGGCGTCGTGTCCGTCGACAGAAGCGACCCTGAACTTCAGCTTGATGTGCATCTTGGAGAAGTCTCCGGTAAGGTCCTGGACGGTGACTTCGACGGTACGGCCGATGACGTAATCGGGATCCGCGGAAGGGGTCTCTCCGACTTCAGCCTCGTTGAACATGCGAGGCGCGTGGATCTTGTACCACTCCTTTGCTTTCCACTTGTCCTTCACTTTGCGGCCTGCCGAAGCCTTGGGTTTCTTTGCTGGTGCCATTTTTGCAGCTCCTTTTACTGTTCGATGCGATTCACTAGCCCTATTAAAACATTGTTCATATGGCGCCAACATTGGTTTATTGAAAAACAACATTGGCCAGATTTTTTTTATTATCACTATCAGGATAAAATTATCCTTGAAAAAATAGTACCGCTTATATATAATATTAGCTGTAAAAATTGAAAGCCCCGAGCCGAAGCCGGACGGACGAAGCAGGAAGAAAAAGATGCTGAAAAACAAGAAAATGAGATGAAGAGGGGTCAGACCCCTCTCAAAAGTTTCAGAGCGTCACAGGGGTGACGTGAGCGGAAAGCGCGAGGTCTTTCGCGTTCATGCCCATGGCGAGGCCCATAAGCTGGGACAGGTGGAGCACGGGTATGGCGTATCCGAGGTCCTTCTGAACGCCGTCGAACTGCAGGTGGCAGAACGGGCAGACATCGATGATGTACTGGGCTCCGGACGCCTTCATGTTCTCCAGGTTGGTCTGGGTGAACTTCTTGGCGACATCTCCGAAAGCGGCTTTGAGACCTCCTCCGGCTCCGCAGCAGAGCATCTTGTTCTGCCTGGGCATGCTCTTGGCTCCGGTGGCCTCGATGAGGTCGTCCAGGATGTGGGGGTTCTCAGGGTCGTCGACGTTCTTGATCGCGCTGGGCTTGAGGAAGTGGCACCCGTAGAAGGCCGCAACCTTGTAGCTGAGGGGGTTGGTGATCTTGGCTTTGATCTTGTCGACTCCGACCTCGTTGTACAGAACCTCGGCGAAGTGGCGGACGACGGCGGTTCCCTTGTACTCCATGCCGACCTGGGCGAGGATCGTGTTGACCTCTTTGAGGAGTTCGGGGTTCTCTTTGAGCTCGTGGGCGGCGTCGAAGAGGGATCCGTAGCATCCGTTGCAGATGGTGACGATGGGGAGGCCCTCTTTCTCGGCGAGAGCGAGGTTCCTGGCCGCGGCGGCGAGCCAGGTCTTCTTGTTGAAAGCCCTGATGACTCCGGGAGCGGGGCAGCAGCTCGCATCTTTGAGGTCGACGAGCTCGATGTCCAGCGCTTTGCAAACTTCCCTGGTGGATTTCTCGATTCCGGGGTATCTGAGGGGTGCGATGCATCCGAGGAAAAACGCGTATTTTGCCATTGAAATCACTCCACGATCTTGCAGAATCCGGTTGCCTTGAGGATCTTGTCAAGGTCGGCTTTGGCTGCGGGGTTGGCCAGGACAGTCGGGGGAACCTCGGGGAGGCCCATCTCTTTCCTGAGAGCGGAAACTTTGTCGGAGACCGAGACAGTGTGCCCGAATTTGGAGAGGTTCTGGGCGGTCTTCTTGTGGGCGTCGAACATGTGGCCTTCCGAAACGGCGATGTTCCTGAGGGCGATGACGATGTCGACGATGGGGACCTGACGGGGGCATCTCTCGACGCAGGTGTAGCAAGTGCTGCACTCCCAGAGTTCCTCGCTGTTGACGATCTCGTCTTTCAGCCCGAGCTGTGCCATCCTCATGAGCTTTCTGACTCTATAGGAGGTCTGCCTGCCGGAGGGGCATCCAGCGGTGCAAGTACCGCACTGGAAGCACATTTTGACTTCTTCTCCGCCGGCCTCGGCGATCTGCCTTGCAAAATCGGGGTTGGGCGTAAC
This sequence comes from Candidatus Methanomethylophilaceae archaeon, assembly GCA_017524805.1. Taxonomy (NCBI): domain Archaea; kingdom Methanobacteriati; phylum Thermoplasmatota; class Thermoplasmata; order Methanomassiliicoccales; family Methanomethylophilaceae; species Candidatus Methanomethylophilaceae archaeon. Next base: position 75,342 of record JAFXUX010000008.1, on the reverse strand, counting down.
CATAGTATCCGAAAGTTGGATTGAATATTCCGTATATAATACAGACAGTCGATAACTCGGATGTGTTATCCTTAAGGGTAATGCTCAGAACGGCATGGAGGCGAGCGCCTTCATCAGACGGGATATGTTGCGGGTTTCTTTCTTGTATATGGCGGTGACCGCATGCCTGAGCATCTTGGGGTCTATGGCGCTTTTATAGCGGATGTTTTTCCTGGCCAGAGCGGCCTCATCGACGAAAAAGCTCTTCCCGGAGTTCACCAGTTCCTGCAGGGATTGCGTGACGGAATCCACCGTATACCTCCTTCCCGTGGAATCGAGGAACATATAGGCCACCCTCTGGGCCCCGTAGGCGTATTTCATGAAGGATGGGCCGTTGTCCACGAATACCATACCCATATAGGCTATCTCCTGCATCTCGAAATCATCGGCGTCGAACAGATAGAGGGGATCGTCGATGACCGCGAAATCGGCCCTCCTCTCCCTCATCATCATGATGCTGTTCTCGTCGTCCGATATCACGACCCTGGATCTGGGGATGTTTGCCGAAGACATGGCCGACAGGACCATCTCCTCGGTCACAGGACTGCAGCATACCGTGAACGGGCGTCCGGTCTCGCATCTGCGCCCCATCGAACGGGCGATGGCCGCTATCTCAGCGCCTTCGGCGGTCAGCACCGAGCCGGAAGGCGTCGTCTTCAGAACGTCTGCCCCCGCCGCCGCGGATATAGATGAAATATATTTGTTAAGGACAGGCGCGGAAATCCCAAGTTTTCTGGCTGCGGATGCTTGGCTGCCGTAGTCCTGGACCGCCAGAAGCGCCTCCAATTGGCGGAAGGTCACCAAAGTGCCGTTTATCTCCAGCGAAACCTGAGCCTTTATGTCCATGATGGACGGAATGGATGCGCGCGTTTAATCTGTTCGGAAGACCGGCGATCAAACGAAGACGGAAAGGCCTCGCTTACGAGCTGGAAGCTCCTCGCACATGGCCGCCACGACCTTTCTGAGGAGGCCCGCATCATAAGGCCCAGTGAAACGGATCATCTCCGATCCGCCCTCATACGGAAAATCGGACGGGAAATCCCTGAGCATCCCCGCGGATGCCTTGGTGATCTTCAGAAGAAGCCTGTCGTCGTATATCCCTCCGAAGAGTTTGCCATCCATGTAAAGCAGATACTCACCCATCATCTTGCGGGACGTTACACCGGGAAGCAGGGCTTCTATCGCTTGCAGAGAACTGACATCGGACGGCATCGCATCGCTCTGACACTCGGACTGGCCAACGCCCAGATAACTGTTCTTCTTGTCTCCTGAGGATGTGCCTTATCGGAAGCATAGGAAAGAATGCGGACCGACGGCCAAACGATAAAGCATGGTTGCGATACGCCCACCCGATGGACAAAGAATTCTGCAGGCGCGGTTCCAGCGTCGTAGTCGTCGGGCTGGGGAGCCCCATAATGTGCGATGATGCGGTCGGACTGAGGATATCGGAAAGAATAGAGAGCATGAACCTTCCGGACGTCGATTGCGCCCAGGAGGCCGTCGGAGGCCTGGACATATTGCCGGCGATACACGGCTACAGATTCGCGGTCATCGTCGACGCGATACAGACCATGCAATACGAGCCGGGTACGGTGATGCTTTACAGCGAATCAGATTTCGACGATGTTATCGCCGGATCGTCATGCCACGATGTCAATCTCCCCACTGCGATGAAGATCGGACGCCAGATGGACCCGGAGATAATGCCTGAGGAGGTCAGATTCGTGGCGATAGAGGTGGCGGACATCCGCACCATGTCTGAGACTATGACGCCGCCGGTGGAAGAGGCCGTGGAGAGCGGCGCGAACGCCGTCCTCCATCTGATAGAGCAGTTCAGAAAGAAAGGGAATTCAGATCGAAATCCCTGATCTTCCTGCTTTTCTTCCCAAGGATCACGACGTTCAGCCTCTCCTGGAGGAGAATATCCTCTGCCGCGCGCATCACATCGTCGCCGGTCACCGCGTCTATCCTGGCGAGACGGCTCTCCAAGGTCTCCGCGGTGCCGTTGAGCATATGGTTCACGCCCAGCCTGTAGAGCCTGCTGTCGGTCGATTCCATGGCGCGGACGTTTGCGCCCTTCAGAAGCCTCTTGGTGCGCTCCAGCTCGCCCTCCTCCAAGCCTTCTTTCACGAGCCTTCCGATCTCCGACGCGGCTGTTCCCAAAGCCTCGGCCACGTTGGGGCCGGTGCATGACATGTAAGTCGCCAGACAGGACGAATCGCTGTATTGGGAGACGTTGGAATAAACCGAGTAGACCAATGCCTTCTTCTCCCTGACGCCTTGGAACAGCCTGGAGCTGGTCCCGGACCCGAGCACAGCGGCCAGCAGCGAGACCGCCATCCTGTCTTTGTGGGAAGCGCCGTAAGCCTGGAATCCCATGGCTATCTGGTAGTGGTCGGCATCGTTCTCCACGAATCTGTATCCTGATTCCGATGTGGCCGGGGCTTCCCTGCGGTTCCTGGCGCCGCCGGACATCCCATCCAAGGTTCTCTCGGCCCATTCCGCCGTCTCCCCGGGATCCACTGCCCCCACCGCATACACCGCGAGGTTCGGGATCCTGTACTTCTCCTCGTAATATTCCCTCAGATCCTCGTGGGTCAGGCCTTCTACTATGGATTCCAGGCCGCCCTCGTCCTGGGATAGGGGATGGCCCCTCCAGAGCTGCGACTCGAAGAGATCGTGGATGTAGCTCTCAGGCTCGTTCTTTATCATGCTGAGCTCCTGGAGCACGATCTTCTTCTCCAGCTCGGTATCCTTCTCGTTTATCTTCGGGTTGGCCACTATGTCCCCGACTATGTCCATGGCGACGTCCGCGGTCTCTTTGATGGTGATACCGTAGAAAGCGGTCATCTCCTTGGCCGTGAAGGCGTTCAGCTCCCCGCCGGCGCCCTCGATCTCCTTCGCCATCTGGTAGGAATCCCTGGATTCGGTCTCCCTGAACACGGTATGCTCCAGAAGATGGGACAGCCCGAATATCCTGCCGCATTCGTCGCGCGATCCGGTGGCGACGCCGATCATATATCCGGCGCTTTGGCTCCCCGGAATGTATTCCGTGACCACCGGAATTCCGCCCGAAGTCTTCGAGATACCTATGGTATGCCCGCTCATGCGGACCCGAACCGCGAAACCCATTATTACTTTTGGCACTATGACGGGGCATGGACATAAGGACCGTCAGATATTCCGCGCTGGACCTGGACGAGCCGTCGGCGATAATAGGGTTCCCCAGCAGCGGGCTGGTCAGCTCCATCGCCGCCAATTATTACGTTTCACAATTGAAAATGCCGGTCATCGCAGGCCTATCCGGCCCGGAACTGCCGCCATATTGCTTCCTGTCCGGCGGCAACGCCTACCCGCCCATCCGTATGTACGGGCACAAGGGCAAAGTCAGGAGGGGAAAGAAGGAGAAAGACGTCGTTATCTGCCTCTCCGAATACGCCCCGAAACCGGAGCAATGCTTCGATGTCGTCCAATCCCTCGGAGAATATCTGCGCTCCCTCGGGACCAAAGAGGTGATCTGCATCGAAGGCGTGCCGCGCATGAGCCCGGAGGATTCCATAATAGCCTGCGGGTCCGGTCCCGGCTCCATGGAAATGGTGAGAAAATCCAAGGTCCCATCCATGGAAAGCGGGATGATCAGAGGGACCAGCGGCGTGATGATGTACGAGGGGCCGCTCTATGGGTTCAACGTCATGTCCCTGATAGTTCCGGCGAACCAGAACATACCCGACCCCGGCGCGGCCGCTGGAATAATCGGCCCCATCTCCAGGATAATACCCGGGCTGAAAGTCGATCCGGATATGCTGTTCAAAGAAGCCGAGGAGATTGACAAGCATCTCAGCATAAGGATCCCGCAGGAGCCCGATTCCAACAAGATGATCTACGGATGACCGACACAGATAATTATCCGAGGGAGATGCAAGCATATGGAACTCGTACCGTCCAAATTCTTCATCACGAGCAGCTCCGCTTTCAGCGAGGTTTCCGACCTCAACGCCTTCGACAAGGCCCTCATAAAAGCGGGCATAGGCGAGCAGAACCTGGTCTCCGTTTCCTCGGTGATTCCGGTGGGAGCTGAGCGCGTCAAGGTGTGCGAGATGCCGATGGGCGCCATCACACACTGCGTCCTCGCCCAGATGCGCGGAAGCGAGGGCGAAACCATAGCGGCAGGGATAGCGTACGCCTTCAGGAAGGACGGCAGAGGCGGCTACGTCGCGGAAGGCCACATACACGGCTCCGCGGAATCCCTCAAAGAGATTCTGAGATGGAAGATGGACGAGATGGCCCGCATCCGCGGCGTCGAATTCGAGGAGATCCAATATCTCACCGAGGAATTGGCGATACCCATGGACAATTACGGGTGCTGCCTGGCCGCCCTCGTCTTCACCGAATACAGGTGATGGGATGGCATACGGACTCGCGCAATGCGGAAGCTGCAAGCGCCCCCGCATCATAGACCTCTCCAAGAAAGCGTCGGTGTGCCCGTACTGCGGCACTGAATCCCGCACTGACATGATCTCGATCTTCTACAGATCAGAAAGCCAGGAAGCGGTCAGAGAGGCTTTGGCGCAGGCTACGGGATTCGTTCCGCCGGACGCGCTCAAGAAGAGGGAAAAGATAGCCGAAGCGGACCCTTACTCGACCATGGTATACAGGTACGAGCATTGCTCCGATCTGAACGGCAAAATGCTGATTCTGGCGGAAGGCCTCACCGAAATCAAGGGTACGTTCACCATGGAAGACGTCAGGGAGATAGCCGGCGACCGCGCCGAAAAGATGGTATCAGCGATGCTGGACCGCTGCATCATATTCGAAGTGAGGCACGGCGTCTACAAAGCCTGACCGGAAACTCATTTCATCCTGGGGATGTCATCCCTTTTCTTCCCTTCCATCTTAAGCACGTCCTTCACCACTCCGGGGAGCTTCACGCGCATCATCCTGTAGAAGTAGAACCCCGAAATCAGAAGGAGCAGGACCTGGCATGCGTAATATGTGATCTGCCCGCCTATCTCTCCTCCCTGGAGGACCACGGTGAGGGCGATGTTGAAGGCCGCGAGTATCAGAAGCGCCTGGAGAATGAACTGGGTGGGATAATTCCTGGCGATGCCCTCCCCGACGTTGGTCCCGCAGGCGCCCAGCATGAGCGCGAGAGAGACGGAGATCACGACCATTGTTATGGCCGACGCGTCCAGATGGTCGACAACGCTGGCGAGGGTGAAGCATATTCCCGTGGCCAGACCGCTGGACATCCCGAGGCCGAGGCCGAACCCGTAGAAAACCGAATCCGATTTCCCGCGGAAACGACGCAGATTCATGACCACGAACATAGCCAGAATCTCCACGGCCGCGAACAGAAGCATATAGATGATGTTGGACGCGAATCCGAACATCCTCAGAAGAACGAATAGGACGGAACCTTCGACCAGACCGACGATGAACAGGCTGAAGAACGTTGGGTCGCTGAAGAACGGCTGCTCAACCCTCGGGAAGGTGTATTCCCTCACTATCAGATACATCAGAGCGAGAGCGGGGCCTATCCCCAGAATCATCGCGAGGCCCAAGGTCAAATCCATGCCCGCTTGACGGCGAGACAGTATTTTATTCCTTGCTTCGCGGCTTCCCCGAAGCCCCTTCCATAAGTTTGTCGTAATAATGGACGACCATGCAGGATTTGGCGCAAGCGCCGCAGGAATCGCATCTCCCGGGATCGACCCTCATGCCGCCGGATATGGATATCGCATGTCTGGGGCATTTCTTGGCGCATATCCCGCACTCGGTGCACATCTCCGCGCGGATCAGCGCTTTGGCCGCCGTCTCGAACACTTTCCTGGCATTCTTCGCGTCCGGAGCGGTGACAGATATCTGGCCCCCGCCGAACAGCTTCGCCCTTCCGATCGGCGTCCTGAGCAGAGCTATCTCGTATTCAGGGGAATACTTCACGTCCCCCGCGGTCCTCAGTGCGTCCTCCACATATGAGAAATCCCTGTTTCTCTGGACGCGGATCACTGCCTCGATCGAATACCCTCCCGCGACGCATGGAGAAGCCCCCTTGAGAAGATCCATGGCTGGACCGGTCGATGCTGTCGGGCGCATGCATAGGCCCATCCCTTCCGAAAGCTGGACCATCTTGGGCGGAAGAACCTTCCACCTCCAGAATCCCATGCTGACGTATTCCTGGGGAAGCCCGCGCTTTTCCGCGTAATCCCTCAGATAACCCTCCCATCTGGCATAAAGCTCGGGATGGATCCTTCCGGTGTTCTTCCACTCGCTGGAAAGGCAGGAAGGGCAGAGATAGCAGCCAATGCGCTCGAAATCCCTGTCGTAAAGCGGGTTGTATTGGAGGCCATGCACCAATATGTATGCCCAAACATCAGCCAAACGCCAGGACCTTATAGGATTCAGATTGACCTGATTCGGTACGAAAGGATTCTTCGACACGAAACCTATTCCCGAACGGGCGTACGATTCCAGCCAACGGTTCCCTTCGACGGTTATCGCTCCGCCCGGGAAATCCCGCTCTATCATCTCGGATACCGGCCCGAGCTTGCAGACCTTGCAGCACCAGCGGAAATCCTTGGCTGGGGGGCCGAAGGAATCCACGTTCTCCCAGAACCCATTCCCTCCGGATGCCTTATGCAGAGCGCATCCGCTCTTCTCGGCGAATTGTCTGACATATTCCCTCGTCTCCGGGAACTCCAAACCTGTGTCTATGTACATCAGTTCGGGCTTCCCCGCGGCTTCCATGGCCAAAGCGCAAGCTACCAAAGAATCCTTGCCACCGGAGAACGAGACCGTCACCGGAAGGTCCCGCCCCGATTTGGACAGGAATTCCCTTATCTCACGCGCTGCGCGGCGCCCTATGCGCTTGACGTGCCCTTTGTTGCATTCGGCGAAAGTTCTGAGGTCCGCATCGGGAGACAAAGGCATCCCGGATGGAGCGTCCAGATCGCGTATCTTGACCGCTTTGTCCGCTTCTTTCATTCCGTCGGACGGCGCCAAAGCGATCCCTGCGCCTATCTTGCCGCCTTTTCTGAGTATGAGCGCGCTTCCCTTCCCGAATTCGCCCTTGACATCGAATACGTTAGCCCCCGGGACCGATTTCCCCTTGAGATGGCCGGACATCCCGCCGAAGACCACGACGTTCTTGGTCGCGCTTCCATCGAAAATCTCCGCCCCGGCTTGCCTTATCTCCAGGACGATGTCGCCCAGCCTGATATCGAACCTCAGCAGCCCCAGAACTGCGCCATGGGCGACGATCTCATCCGCGCGATCCTCGCCGGGCACTTTGTTTAGAAAGATGGCCTTGCCTCTGAGGGGAGCATCGGTTCCGAACTCCTGCCTGAAAAGCCTGAGAACCAGATCCGCGCTGTCCCCCATGCACGGGCGGATGTCTCCGGGGCTGTTGACCTCGAACTCCCTCCCATCCGAGCCGCATGACGAACAGGAATCCCCTAAGAGAAGAGTGCCGCACCTGTCGCACCATCTGCATGTCTCCTTCCCGTGGGCAGCGTTCTTCTGGGCCATTTCAATCCGCTCGTCAGGACATCCTTGTGAACCTTTTATAAATGTGCTGTGAAATCGCCGTCCATGGCTAACGGAGCGACATACCAAGTCAACACGGGATTCGGTAGCCCACGCTTCAGCAAGGTTGAGCTCAGGGACATCACGATTTCCGTTCTGGTCCTTGCGCTGTCATTCACGCTGATTTATGTGTCCAGGAACAACCGTTTCATAATGACCGCTTTCGAACACTTCTTCGGCGAAGGGACCGTAAAATATGTCGGCCTTTTCCTGACTTCCGTCGTTCTCGTGGTCATCAGCTTTCTGCTGCATGAGCTTGGGCACAAATTCGTCGCCCAGAAGCACGGTCTCTGGTCGGAATACCGCATGTTCCCGGCCGGGCTGATGTTCTCTGTGATCCTTTCCTTCGCGGGATTCCTGTTCGCCGCGCCCGGAGCCGTGATGATAGCCGCGAATCAGATGGACCCCAAGACCAACGGGAAGATAAGCATAGCCGGGCCTGCCGTCAACATAGTCTTCGCCGCCATAGGCCTCATCGGATGCTTCGCCTTCAACGGCAACGTCATCGTCGTGCCGTTCTTCCTCCTGGCCAGCCTGAACGCCTCTCTGGCGCTGTTCAATCTGATTCCCATCCCGCCGCTTGACGGATCCAAAATCTTCAGATGGAACATAGGCATCTGGATAGCCGCTTTGGCCGTGGCCGCCGCGGAATTCATCCTGCTCTTCAGGATGGGGCTTTACTACACTCTTTGAACAATAAAAACAATAAATGGAGGGGAAACCCCCTCCCGTTTTCACATGTACTCCTTGCAGGGGTACCTAAGGTTCCCGAGGATAGGGCCGGCCCACTGGTCCGCTTTCCCGGGATTCAGAATGTTGTCCGGATCCATGGCCTGTTTTATGGCCCTGATCGTGGAGAGCTCGGTGGCCCTCTCCTTCTGGAAGTTGGGCGCTTTGGCGATTCCGACCCCGTGCTCCCCGGTGACCGTCCCGCCAAGCTCGATGCAGACGTCGAAGATCTCGTCGACGGCTTTGACGCCTCTGTCCCACTCGTCTTTGTCCGTGGGATCGATTACCATCTTCGTGTGGAGGTTGCCGTCCGATGCGTGGCCGTAGGTAGCAACGGTGACGTTGTATCTCTCGGATATCTCCTTGAAAGCTTTGACGGCTTTGGGAACCTGGGAAATCGGGACTCCCATATCATCAGCCAGCGATACGGATGAGCATCCAGGCTTGAGTGCGGCCAGAGATACCATGACAGATTTCCTGGCGTCGGTCCACTTGGCGATGAGCGCCTTGTCCTTCGTTGGAGTGACTGCTATAGCTCCGGATGATTTGGCCACCTCCTCTACGATCTTCAGATCCCTGTCGATGATCTCATCCGTCTCCCCGTCGACTTCGACGATGCATAGCGCGCCGCAATCCGGGAGAGGGTTGCCGCGGGCCTTGTTGACGGCGGAGATGCTCACGCTGTCCATGAGCTCGCACGACGCCGGTATCAGAGGCTTGGCGATTATGTTCGAAATGCATTCCCCGGCCTTCTCCACGTCCTCGAAAGCGCAGAGACAGGATGCGGACTTCTTGGGCTTGGTGGTGAGCTTCAGGGTCACCTCGGTGATGATTCCGAGCGTCCCCTCCGAGCCGCACAGAAGGCGCGCCAGCTGATATCCGGACGCGTCTTTGATGGTCCTGGTGCCGCAGCGGACGATCTCTCCGTCGGCTTTCACGAACGTCATGCCCAGGACGAAATCCCTGGTGGCCCCGTATTTCACCGCGCGCATGCCCGAAGCGTTAGTCGCTACCATCCCGCCGATCTGGCAGGCTTCGGCCGATCCGGGGGAAGGCGGGAAGAAGAACCCGTATTTTGAGAGCGTATCGTTGAGGTCGTTGTAGACGCATCCGGCCTCCACATCCACCCAAAGATCCGCGACGCTGACCTTTTTGACTTTGTTCATCCTCTGCATCGCCATAACTATGCCGCCCTTAATGGGGACGGCCGCTCCGCAGAGCCCGGTGCCCGCCCCGCGCGGAACGACCGGAATCTTGTATTCGGAAGCGATCTTCATTATCTCGGATACCTGCTCGGTGGTCCTGGGCTGCACCACTATGTCCGGGGTCTTGTGGAATATCGACGCATCGAACCCGTACGTATAGAGCACCGCAGGCTCGACGGAATAGCCATCCTTTCCGACCACTCCCTCAATGCGATCAATTATCTCCTGTTCCATGGGGTTTCCTCTGATGCTCAATTATTGACTGCGTATATAGCGGATTCCCTGCCTGATACCACCAATACGCGCATGCGATACTGTCCACTTCCAATCCATATTTTATATACCTGGACAAATTCAGACATACTATGAAATCCACCATCGTTCTTCTTGGGCCCCCGGGATCAGGGAAAGGAACCCAGGGCGAAAAGCTCTGCTCCGAATTCGGATACGTCAAGCTCTCCACGGGAGACATGCTCCGCGAAGCCGTAAAGAACGGGACCGAACTCGGGAAAAAGGCGAAAGAGTACATGGACGCCGGCGCTCTCGTGCCCAACGACCTGATCATCGGGCTGATGAAAGAGAAAATAGCCGCCGCAAACGGAAAAGTCATACTCGACGGATTCCCCAGGACCATCGAGCAGGCTGATGCCCTCGGAGAGCAGATGGACGTCGACATCGCCCTGAACCTCGACGTCGACGATGGGGAGCTCGTGAAAAGGATCACCATGAGGCGCTCCTGCCCCTCTTGCAACGCGGTCTATCACCTGCTCTACAACGCCCCCAAAAAGGAAGGGGTCTGCGACAAATGCGGCGCCGCCCTTTACCAGAGGGATGACGACACCGAAGAGACGGTCCTCAACAGGCTGAAAACCTACCGCGAGAAGACCATGCCCCTCATCGGCTACTACGAGGGCAAAGGGAAGCTCGTGACCGTGGAAGGCGTCGGTTCCATCGACGAGATCTTCGAGAAAGTCAAGAAAGCCATTCAGTGAACCTTTTTCCGGGCTGGCTTCGGCCGCCCATCATTCTTTTGCTCTCGGTGCCGGACCGGTGCATCTGGCATCCGATGTGCGTGATCCCTTCCTAATCCAACCGGGTTGGGACCTTCATTTATCGCCGGAATCCAAGCCTGAAAGCCCTCATCCCCCTCTCGCCGAATGAACTCATGTTTACCTATAAATTTTAATAATTGATATATTAGGTACTGAAATGTATACAAGTCCAATTATGTATAAATGTATAAATTAGAATAAAAATTGATAATTATATCATCCATATAATTATGAACCCATGGGAATCGATGCCAAAAACCCTGATTTGGATAGAAACGGCATACGTATTCTGATTACGCTCCTTGGAAAAGGCTCGACCAATCTTTCCGGACTCAAAGAAGCAGTGCTCAACCTGTCAATGAGAAAGAGAACGCTGTAGAACCTTGAGTCATTGGGTCTCGTCGAATGCAGACCGGAGACCGAACCTCGGCTATGCTTCACAATAGCGCTCACCGAACGCGGGAAAAAAGTAGCTGCCCTCCAGATCGTGAATGAAAAGTTCGTTTCCGGAGAGTTCAGCTTCGAGACGGAGTCGGTAGACGAAAAGGTCAGCGAAATACTGTCTCAAATGGATAAGGAGGCGAAGACGGATGAAAACCGATTACAAATGGCTGTTCTGCGAGCCTGATCTGGCCGGCATTATGCTGCTCGTCTTCGACTTCAAAGAGATACGCACGATTGATCTGCTGAGAGTCAGCAGCAATTACGACAAGGTGAAGAAGGGAGCGCAAAAACTGACGGACTTGGGGCTCCTGAAGAAATACAGCGTGGAAGCCCCGCATCCGGCCACCACATATATGCTCACCCAAAAAGGGATGCAGGTCGCCTCCCTCCTGAAAAGCGTGAAATCCCTCTTGGACGAGGAATACCGCATCGGAACCCTGGATGAGAACTACGATCAACGAAAAATTTTAAAACCAGAATCCAATCAGGGTGTCAATCAGCCTCGTAGTGTAGTGGTCAATCATGCGGGACTCTGGATCCTGCGACTGCAGTTCGAATCTGCACGAGGCTACCTCTCTTCTTTTCCCGGTATTTTCTCTGATGGTTTTTCACTAACATTTTGATTTTTTTAGCAATCTTAATACCAATTTTGAACATGATTTTAACTGTGTTATCATAAGAATTATATCAACTTTTGATTTACGTATATTCATTCCATGTTCAGAAGAATATCCTTAGCCAATTTCAAATCGTTTAGAAAAATGGACTTTGACCTGACAGAGGGCAACATCGGGAAAGCCAACAATCTAGCTTTGATATATGGGACCAACGGAAGCGGCAAATCGAATCTGATGGATGCCGTAGCCTTCCTGAAAATGTCTTCCCATACCATCGACGGCGATTCCCCGGACGTGTCCAAATTGGCGGCCTCTGTGAGGGCAAAGGGCTCCGAAGGACCTATGGCCTTGGAGTTCCGGTTCACCAACGGCTCCGAGGACGGAGAATACCTGATGGAATTCGACCCCGACGGAAACCTGATCAGAGAGAAACTGGATTATACCATAAACAAAAACGCCGGAAACATTTTTGAGATATCGGCCGAAAACGGGAATCCGACCGCAATTTACAGCAGACAGCTATACAAAAACGGGCCCTCCAAAGGCATAATGGACCACGGCATCGTCAAGTACTGGGGGAAGCACACATTCCTGTCGATACTCAGGAACGAGATGTCTGGCCTGAACCCGGAATATCTTGATCAGCTGCTCGGAACGGGGATAATGGATGTTCTGGATTACTTGGACGGGATTCTTATCTGCCGCCCCGGACTGGAAAGCCTGGGAGGAACCGTCATCGACAGGATGCCGGACGCAGGAGTCATCGATTCATCGGAAACCGATAGCCTATCCGCTTTCGCTGAAGCCGCGGAAGCTTTCCTATCGTCAGCATTCGGAGATGTTTCTGGAGTCAGATACGAAACCGAGGATGACGGCCAAACCACTGCTTACATGATGATGGTAACCAGGAAAGACGCGAACGGCGAGATCGAAGTGCCGATAGAGGACGAATGCTTGGGGGTCCGCGAAGCTGTGCGCATACTCCCCGCCCTCCTGAAAGGAGCCGGAGGCGGCGTGGCGCTCGTCGACGACATAGAGTACGGATTCCACGAAGTGATACTCGACAACATATTCTGCATCGGCCTGAACGGCATGGAAGGGCAGCTGATCGCATCCACGCATGACACGATCATGCTGGAGAGCGCCAACCCCCGCAGCGTATTCATGGCGAAAAACGGGAAGATCATACCTATCACCGAGATAGAGCGCACCCAGAGGAACCACAACAACCGCAACAGATATTTCAAAGGGGTCTTCGGAGCGATACCCAAGTCTGAGCCGGCGAATCTGGCCGATCTGGCTTCCAAATACCGCCAGAGCCGAACGCGAACATCATATAACGAATGGGCAATCACACAACAGAGGAATGATAAATGATCAGCAGAGATGAAATTCTCGGCAACCTTGAGAGATACAATCTCAAAGATGCCAAGATTGGGGTCGTAGCATCCCATTCGGCGCTGGACACCTGCGACGGAGCCATATCCGAAGGGTTCAGGACCGTTGCGATATGCCAGCGCGGGAGGGATGCGACCTTCTCGAAATACTTCAGATCCCAGAGGGACGCGCAAGGCAACATAGTGAGGGGCGTCGTCGACGAACCCGTGATTCTGGACAAATTCAGCAGCATCCTGAATCCCGACGTCCAGAAAAGCCTGATGGACAAGAACGTCCTGTTCGTGCCCAACAGATCCTTCGTCTCCTACTGCGGCATCGATGCGGTCGAGAATGACTTCAAGATGCCGATGGTCGGAAGCAGGAACCTGCTCAGATCGGAGGAGAGAGGCGACGAGAGAGACTACTACTGGCTTCTCGAACAGGCCGGCATGCCTTTCCCCAAAAAGGTCGAGAAACCCGAGGACATAGACGGCCTCACCATAATCAAAGTCCACCACAAAGTGAAAAAGCTTGAGAGAGGATTCTTCACCGCCAAGGATTACGACCAGTTCGTGGAGAAATCCACCGAGCTCATCAAGCAAGGCGTCATCGAGGAGAATTTCCTGGAGCACGCGAGGATGGAACAGTACATCATCGGCCCCGTCTTCAACCTCGACTTCTTCTACTCCCCGCTCGAAGAGAAAGGAGCCAACGTAGAGCTTCTGGGTATCGATTGGAGATTCGAGAGCTCGCTGGACGGCTATTGCAGGCTCCCCGGAAAGCAGCAGGTCGAGCTGGAGAACGACGGCATCATCCCGGAATACACTGTGTGCGGCCACAACTCCGCTACCCTGAGGGAATCCCTCCTGGACAAAGCGTTCGAACTGGCCGAGAAGTACGTCGCGGCGACGAAGAAATTCTATGACCCCGGGATCATCGGGCCTTTCTGCCTGCAGACTTGCGTGGACAAAGACCTGAAGTTCCACATCTACGACGTAGCACCCAGGATCGGGGGCGGAACCAACGTCCACATGTCCGTCGGCCACCCTTACGGGAACACCCTGTGGAGGAAGGAGATGTCATCCGGAAGGAGGCTCTCCATGGAGATCAGACGCGCCATAGAGCAGGAACGCGTAGAGGAGATAATCACATGAGGCTGATCCAAGCAGCAATCGCCGCCATCGCCGTTTTGGCGCTGATTCTGGTCTCCGCGCCCGCGTCGGATGCCGACCTCAGCATCACCGGCAATGGGACCGGAAGCTTCGATACGTTCAGCGGCGGATCGATTTACTTCGACGTCAGAAACACGGCGGAAGCGTGCACGATCGATGTCACCGTGACCGAGAACGGTAAGGTAATCAAAGAGATGAAAGGCGTCGCCATCGCCGAAGGGCTTGACGAAGCTTCTACCACGAGAGTGAACGTGAATCTCAGCGATTACAAGACCGAAGGGACCCACAGATTCACCGTGAAATGCGTCGGCCCCAACGGAGTGGATTTCACCCCCAGCGAGTACACCACGACCGTGGATGTGGCCAAAAATGTCCTGTCCAACTGGACGACCTACGTCGTGATCATCGTTGCGGTCATCGCCATCGCGATAATCATATTCATTAAGATGCGCGAGAAGCCCAAGAAGAAGATGGACATGACCTTTGAGCAGCTCGAAGCGGAAAAGGCCGCCAAGAAAGCGGCAAAGAAAGCGCCTTCGCAGCCTGCGCCTTCCACCGAGAGGAAGAGATACCTCTCGGAAAAGAAGAAGAAAGAATGAAACCGCTGGGGGTCAAACCCCAGCATCAGTTTTTTTGTTCCGGAAAGGAACGCATCAGAGTTTCAGTTTGGGATCTCTCAGATCCAAAAGCGCAACTTCGCGCCAGTCCATGAAGAACCCGATTTTCTTGTGAAGAAGGATGGATGGCGCATTGCTCTCCTGGATCATGCTGTGCGCGACCGTCGCTCCCTGATCGCGGCCTGCCTTGACGCATTCCCTGAGCAGCTTGTATCCGATCAGATTGCGCCTGAAATAAGGGTGCACGCCCATGTTCTCTATCCACAGGAGATTGTCCTCGTCGCAGATGTGGTGGAGCATCTGCGCGAAGATGAATCCGACGATCTCCCCGTCCTCCTCGGCGACGAAGCTCAGCCCGCTGTCCAGATATGCCTTGAAATGCCTCCTGCTGCTTGCGCCGAGACCGTCCTTCCACTCTTTGGGAAGATCCTCCCACTTGTTCTCCAGAGTCTCTGCGAAGTATTCGCGTATGCACTTCAATTCCAGCTCGCGGACGGCATCGATGTCTTTGATTCTGAGGGGACGGACCTCCATGCTCACATCTCCTCTGGAGCCCCCATGCCGAGGCAATCGAGGACATCGGCGAGGACCGTCTTGGCGCACTCGACCAGAGTCAGCCTCGCGTTCCTGCGGGGGCCGGCATCCAGAACGGACACGGCGGCATAGAACTGGTTGAAAGCCGACGCTACCTCATGGCCATAAGCGGGCATAAGATGGACTTTCATCTCGTCGCCTGCTTTCCTGATGACCGAACCGTACTTCGACAGCGCTTTGACCAGCTTCAGCTCATATTCGTCGGTAAGCTTTGAAGGATCGACATCGCGCTCGAAATCGCCTGCCTTCCTGAGCATGCTGCAGGCTCTGGCGTGGACGTATTGGATATAGGGGCCCGAATTCCCGTCGAAGTTGAGGGCGTCCTCCCACTTGAAGACGAACTGCTTCTCGGGCTGGACGCGGACGATGTTGTATCTTATGGCTCCGACGCCGATCACCCTGGCGATCTCCCTCATCCTCTCCTCGGACATGTCGGAGCGCCTTTTGGAAATCTCGGCATAAGCGCGCTCGACGGCCTCGTCTATGAGATCGTCCAGATAGACGACGACCCCTTTCCTGGTGGACATCTTGCCTTCAGGAAGAGAAACGAAAGCGTAGAACAGAGGCTCGGGCATCCTGTCGCTGCCAAGAATCTCCAACGCGGAGCAGAGCTGCTTAGAGCCCAGCTTCTGGTCCTCGCCCAAAACGTCTATGACACGGTCCGCCCTGGTGAATTTGTCCAGGTGGTATGCGAGATCGCTGGTGGTGTACAGGGTGGTCCCATCCGATCTGGTGAATGTGAATTTGGTGTTCTTCCCCTGGACCCCGAAATCCTTGAGGTCCACATAGCAGGCGCCGTCGTCGGTGGTGCCCGCGTATTCGGAGGCTTTGAGCTTCTCGACGACATCCCTAGCGGAACCGTCGGCTATGTATCCGGATTCCCAGGTGTATCTGTCGAGGGCGACGTTGATGTTGGAAAGGGTCTCCCTGAGGCCGTCCAGCATTATCTCCGCCGTGTGGCGGACGGTGCTTATGACTTCGCTGTCGCCGGCCTCGAATCCCCTGAGCATCGAAGTGATCTGCTCCTTGACGGCAGGATCCGATTCCATCTTCTTGTTGGCGACGCGATAGTTGGCGACGAGGTTGTGGTCTGTCTTGTCCCTGGGGCGCTCATTCTGGCCGATCGTTCTGGCGTGCTCCTCGACTTCGGCGGCGACTTCCTCTTTGGTAGCGTTGTTGACGCCCCAGGTCAGGACGACCACCTGCTTTCCCACGTCGTTGACATAGTATTCGGTCATCACGTCGTGCCCGCATTTCTTGAGGCATCTGGCCAGAGTATCCCCTATGATGGGATTGCGGGCGCGACCGACGTGGATTGGCCCTGTAGGGTTGGTTGAGGTATGCTCCACATTGACTCTGAGGCCAGACTTGGGCATAGAACCGTAATCGCGGCCTTTGGAACATATCTCGCCGAGTGTATCCTTCACGAGTTCGGCGGGATCGACGCAGAAATTCAGGAAGCCGCCGGCCGCCGAAACAGACTTTATGAGACCCGACGGGTTGATTTTGGAGGAGAGCTCCTCGGATATCGCCTGAGGGGCTTTCCGCATCTGCTTTGCCATGGGGAAGCACGGCACGGAGACGTCGGAGCCCTCTATGGAAGACGCTTCCACCGCGAACTTGATGTCTTCCGCGCCCATCTCCTTCAACGCAGCGGATACGGCCGCCGCCACTTCCGATTCGAAATCGTCCATCGCTGTCAATCACATCACCTTGTATCTGAGAAGCGCCGCGACTCCGCCGAACGCTTTGATTAGCATGTCCCCCTCTTCGGAATCTGGGGAAATGATCTGGACGCGGGTGTTGAATGCATCCGCCCTGAGGAAGAAATCGTCGATGAGGTCCTCGTCCTTGGTTATCGTCGCGTTCATGCCGCACTCGGGGCACTGGACCTTATCATCGGAATTGTCGACAGTCAGCTCATGGGTGTGGCCTGAAGGGCACTGAACAGTGATGCGCCTCTTCTTGAGCGCCTCGGAAAGCAGAAGGATATCGACCGCGCCCATATCTGTGGCCGCTCTGACCTCGTTCTCGCCGTAGCATGAAAGACCGCCGTCGGCTTTCCTGATCTCGGAGAAAAGCCTCTGCATGTACATCTTCTCCTTGGTGAGCTGCATGTCGATTATGATGTCTTTCGCGTTCTCCACAAGCTCTCTGAGCCCCGATTCGTCCGTGTATCCGGTATCGACGAGCGGGGAAACCACTTTCTTTCTCAGCTCGTGGTGGAGGAACTCCTCCTTGACGAAGAACTCCTTGGTTGCGCCGGGGCCTCCGACGAGGATGCCAAGCAGTTCGGGCCTGTTGAGGAAGACCTCGGTGCAGTTGTCGGCGACTTTGACGAAGAATTCGTGCGCGGCGATTTCGATCAGCCTCTCGAAACGGACCGATGACTGACCTCCCTGGTGGTGCTTGCTGGGTACGAGAGAATCGAAATGCTTGAGCACTTGGATCCTGCTTCCTGACAGTATCCCGAGCGTGGCTTCGGATCTGTCGATGGTGATCAGCCCGTAGCACTTCTTGTCGAGAAGCATCGTTTCGAGCGGATCTGTGAAGAATTGGGAATCGCACCTGTACAGGAACGCCGTTATAGGCTCCGGAGGGTAGATGACATATTGGACCATCTTCGTCTGGTCTCCCGCTCTGGGGACCTCGCCGCAGAAGATGACTATGCCGTTCGCCGGGGGCGCCTTGAAAGTTTTGAGTCGAGCCGCTATGGAATCGATGGCGCTCGTGACGTTCTTCATCGTAGTCTTGGACTTGATGTTGGACGCCTGCGACTGCTCGTTCCTCAGGTATGCCATGACCTCGGAGATCTGCTTCCCTTCCGGCACGTAGCAGGAGACCAGCTCAGTCCCTCTTCCGCGGTACTTCCTGATCTCTTCCATGTCTTTCTTGAAATCGTATTTCGCTTTGTCTTCGGAATTCGTTTCTCCCATTCTTCTCACCTCAAGTGGACGAGATGATTCAGATTTTAATCCCTTATTTATACGTTGCCAGTAGGAGAAATCGCCCGGAAACCCGGGCAAAAAGCGATGATGAAAAGAGAAGAGGTTTTGCGCAGGTCAGGACGACGAGTTCAAAGTCCATTGCGCGTACAGGCTCATCCCCAGCTCGACCATTTTGCCTTCCGGGTAATAATCTCCGGTGCCGTCGGATTTGGTGTTCCAGCCTGCGAAGGAGTATCCTTGGCGCACGAATCTGTTGGGCTCGGCGGTTATGGTTCCCGAATAGAATACGTCGTTCCCATCGTACAAGCCACCATTGCCATGGTAGGTTATCGTTTTGGAATTGTTCTCTTCCGATCCTCCGTGCCCCAAGAGCACAACTCCCAAAGCTATCACGGCGACGATTATCACGGCGACAGCGGCCAGCGTTATGAGGTCCTTCCTTTCCATCTGAAACCCCCTATCTTGCGGAAAAACCGCCTCGACACCGAATCGGCGATGTCATTGGTATATGTTTTGGCGCCTGTCGGACCGCACACTTTAACAACTCCAGGTCAATCCAGCCAAGAAAACAGGTGATCCGAACGGACAGCGTCGTAGTATCAATTGGAGGCTCCATACTGGTGCCGGGCGAAAATGATTCCGGATATATTTCGCGGTTAGCGGCGATGCTGAAGGAGGCGTCCGCGGACTCCAGGCTCGCGGTCATCTGCGGCGGAGGGAAGACCGCCAGATATTATGCTGGGATAGCAAAGGAGCTGGGCGGCGACACATACGCGCAGGACATCCTTGGGATCGCCGCCACAAGGATGAACGCTCAGCTGCTGGCCTTGGCCTTGGGGGATATGCCAGACGACGTCTGCAGGAATCCTGAGGAGCTGGCTAAAGACGGCAAGAGAATATCCGTGATGGGAGGGACCACCCCCGGACATACCACCGATGCAGTCACCGCCATGGTGGCGAAAGCCCTCGGAGCGTCCAGGCTGATCAACGCCACTTCGGTGGACGGCGTTTACACCGACGACCCGCGGAAGAACCCTGACGCGAAGAAAATATCCCGGATGACCATCGACGAGCTGAGCGACATAGTCTACAAGGAGCACGGCGCGTCCAAATCCAGCGTCTTCGATCCGCTGGGCGTGAAGATTGCCAAAGAGAACAGGATAGATATTCTGATAGTCGACGGCCGCGACCTCAACGAATTGAGGAACGCCATCCTAGGCAAAGATATCGCCGGGACCTTCGTGGATTCCCACTGAGAGGATCCAAATCGGCGGACTGGACCTGCTCCAACCCCGCCGATGCGATGATGCCGGAGATGCGTTTTTCCTCCGGCTTCTTCATCGATTTCCTGTGCATATACACCGTTTTCGTTCCTGTGGCTTCGCAGGCGTCCCTCAGCATCCTGGCTATGTCCTCGTCGTCCCTGCCCTCCAGCTGGTAATTCGGGACCATGTGGCCGAACGATACTCTGTATTTCAAGGCGACCTCGGTGAAGCGCGGAGCATAATGGCCCCCTCCGACGCCCACCAATCTGAGCGCGCCATTGTCTGAATCCAGATCGGATATCACGTCGGCGAGCGTCGAGGCGGCGGCCATGTTGCCCCAATTTGATGCGTCGCTGCCTATCTCTATGTAAAATATCGGCTTCTTTGAGAAAGGTCCGTGGTGGGTGACTTCGAAGCAGGTCTGCGTCCCTTCCTCCTTGTTGTACGCGCAGATGCGTCTCAGAGCGTCGGTCATCAAAGCCGGCGATGCTGGGGCAAGGGTCTCGGCACGGCCTCCGAACTCATTCTCATGGTAATTGCCGATGGGATGTGCCGTCAGAGCCGGAGTCCCGCTTTTCGCGGAGTGCTTGGACATCACCACAATGTCGTCCACGGATATCCCGAACTTCTCCGCTTCCTCCTCCGGCAGCTCATGGCGGATGTGCATGTCAGAGATGGACATCATCGCGGCATTCCCCTTCATCATGTAGGAGATGCCTCCTTCCGAACCCAGATCCTCCCAGCCTCCCTTTTTTATTAGGCAGGACCTCATGTTTACGGACGGGAGATCGACTTCGGAACATATCAGGAGGCGCGACATCGCAGCCTGATTGCCGGCCGGTTTTAACAATCTTATGGAGAGCGGGAATAGGTTATACGCGTGCCCGCACGGATTAGGCCCATGTACGATTTCACGATCCACCAAAAGATGCTGCTGCACCTGTCCAAATTCGGATACTTGGACATAGGGATGGAATACGGCGCCCCCGAAGATATCACCCAGGATGGAACTGCCGCCGCACTCGGAATCACCCGTTCCCACGCTTGCACCGTGCTGATACGCATGAAAAAGATGGGGGAAGTCAAGGAAGGGCTCGCCAGAGTGAAGGGATCGAGAAGCAGAGTGAAACGGAAAATATATCTCCTGACGGAAAGCGGGCAGAAAATCCTGGACAAACTGCTGGATGAGCTCGAAGCGTCCGGGATCCCGAGGTCGGAGTTGGTCCTCCGCCAATCGATAGACCGCATGAGCGCCGAATCCATGTGTATAATGACTCCTGAGGACAGGAGAACAATGGGGATGCTGTGCGTTCTCAGAAGGAAACTTAGCCGCCAGGAAACCGGCGTGGATGGGGCGGGATTCCCCTTCGACAGCAAAGGATGCCTTTCCATCAACCCCGAATCCAAGGAAAGATTCCTCGGAACGGCGAAGGAAGGCGAGATGGAGCAGTGGCACAGCGCGGCGGCGGACCTGTACAGCGGAGACTGGGAAGACCTTCCGGAGAGGCTCCGCCATCTGACCTTGTCAGGGAGGAACAGAGAAGCTCTCAGGCTGGCATATGAGCACAGATTCGAGATCGCCGATTCCAAAAGCGGGGATATCCTGGATTCCATGCTCATACTGATAAGATCCACAGGGGATTGCGAGCTGTCCCTGTATGCCGCGCTCCTCGCCGTCCGTCTTGATGATGCGGCCTTGGCATGGGAAGCCCTGAAGACGGCGGACACGAGCGACAGATCCGAAGCCATGAGGGCCGAGACGCTTTTGGCCGAGGGAAAAAAGGAAGAAGCGCTCGCCAAGGCGCTGAACTGCTATTCCACCGATTGCGACACGCCGCTTACGCTGGGGAAATGCATGAACTCAGTCGGGAGGCACGCCGAAGCTTTGGTTTATCTGAGGATCGCCAGACGCCGTATGATGGATACTGGGTGCCTCTTCAGGCTTGGGGAGGCGTCCGAAGAGGAAGCCATAGCGAACAGAGCTCTGGGGAGACCGGAAAGAGCCGGCGCCCTGGAGATGTCCGCGGAGGCCTCGAAACCTGACGTCCGATTCAGAATATCGTGTTGGCCTTGAGGGCATCCAGATCGGAGATGTACAGATCCCTGATGTCTTTGATGTTCCATTTCAGCATCGCCAACCTCTCGAACCCGAATCCCCAAGCCAGAACCGGGCATTTCACTCCAAGCGGCTCGGTAACCTCCGGCCTGAATATCCCTGCGCCGCCCAATTCCATCCACTTTCCGTTGAAGAAAACCTCCAACTCCAGTGAAGGCTCGGTGTACGGGAAATATGCCGGGCGTATCCTGATCTGATCGAATCCCATCTTGGCGTAGAATTCCCTGATGATCGTTATCAGCATGTCGAAATCCGCATGCTCATCGATGATTATTCCCTCTATCTGGGTGAATTCGGGAAGGTGCGTCGCATCTATGGACTCCTTCCTGAAGATCCTGGATATCGAGAAGGCTTTGCGGGGCGCGTCCGGGTGCTCCGCGATGTATCTGATGCTGCTCACGGTGCTGTGGGTCCTGAGCAGCGCGGCCTCAGCCTTGTCCCTGGACCAGACGCCTCCCCAACCGGTCGACCCGAGATTCCCTCCGTTCTCGTGGATGTTCCTGACGGTCTCGACCAGTCTTTCATCTTCGATGCGGATTTTTGCAGGATGCTCAAGATAGAACGTGTCCTGGAGATCCCTGGCGGGATGGTCCTGAGGAGTGAAGAGCATGTCCAAGTTCCAGAAAGCTGGCTGGACGTATTCGGAGGACATCTCCTCGAATCCCATGTCGGTGAAAAGCCTCCTGACCTGGTTGCCCAGCCTGGTGAGAGGATGCTTCTTGGCGGGGACCGCCGCGGGGACGAAAGTCTGGACGTCATATTTCCTTATCTCCGCGTCCTTCCACTCTCCGCTTTGGATCATGCGGTCGGTGACATCGGTTATCTGGGGCTTGAGCTCGAGGCCGGAGCGGGCTGCTTTGACGCCGGTTTCCGTGAGCTTCACGGTCCTCTCCGTGATCACCTTGTCGACGACCATGCCCTGGCGGCCTTTGAGGTCTTTGATCAGGGCTTTGTCCGCTTCCGCCTCCGGGATCGGTCCGGATGCCAGCCTTTCGATGAGGGCTTCGTCCGGCATCTTCCCTGAAAGCGCTTCGCGCCCTTTGGAGGTGATCGCCAGAACCTTGGAATCTCCGTCTTTCGATATGTCGGCGAGACCTTTCCTCTTGAGCCATCCCACTGCTATCCTGTCTGCCCCTCCGGGCATGGCATCGGCAAGGGCTTCCATAGGCATGCTTCCGCCGGCGGCATCAATTGCCTTCAGCGCTACCCTCTCCGGCAGCTCCGGAACATCGCCGGCAAGGGCGAAGAACTTCTCCGACCTCTCGGAAAGCGTGGCGAGACCTTTGGATTCCAGCCAAGATGCGGCGCCCATGGCCTCCACCTCCAGGGAGAAATCCCCTTCGGACACCATGTCGGCGATCTTAGCGCTGCCCCCCTTCCCGTCGAGGACGAGGAGAAGTTTCTTCTCATTGTAGCTGAGCCCTTCCAGAATCTCGGATAGTTCCATCGAAATCACCATTTGAAACCGTTGTATGTCATGTCGCCGACCAGGTCCTTCGCCTTCTCCCTCTTGTCCTGATGGATCTCGAGGAACACGTTGATCTTCTCCGTCAGAAGCATCTTGCATTCGCCGCAGAGGATGGCGCCGCCGCGGCACTTCTCGGCGAGCTCGTTTATCTTGCCGTCGTCCCCTTCGAAAAGATAGTAATTGTACTTGAATACGGCGCAGACCTCGGGGTTGCCTCCGTTGGCCTTCTGCTCCTCCACAGAGACGCATCCTCCGGTGAACGCCCTGCCGACCTTCTTCTTGACGGCTTTGGGCGAATCGGTGGTATAGATCGTGGCGTTCTCGTCGGAAGACGACATCTTATCAGCGCCGGACAGAGCGGGGAACATCTTGCAGTAGATGAGCGAGGGTTTCGGATATCCCATCCCGGGAGCCACGTCACGGGTGACCCTGAAATGCGGGTCCTGGTCGATGCCGCATGGGATCAGAACTGGAACCTGCTTGCCGGCCTCCTCGGACGGAAGGAATGCAGGCGCCGATTGGAGAGTCGTGTAGAAAATCTGACCGATGTGGGTGGAATCGTCGAATCCGAACACCGCCTTGGCCGTGCTGAAAGTGACTCTCTTGGAGATCCTCAGCGCGATCGGGTACAGGACGTCGATGTTCTTGGTGTTCAGGATTATCCTCGTCTTCTTCGGGTCGAATCCGAGCGCGACGAAATCCAAAGCGTTCTGATAGGCCATCGAAGAAGTATCATCCAGATCCAGCTTGTCTTTGAACAGGAACTTCTCGTCGTCGGTCATCTGGAACAGCATTTCGACTCCGAACGTGTCCTGCACCCATTTATTGAAGATCCATGGCATCAGATGGCCCAGATGGGTGTTGCCGGACGGCCCTCTCCCTGTGTAGAGCACGAACCGATTGCCCTTGTCGTAATGGTCCAGGAGAGGCACCATGTCCCTGTGGGAATAGAAGATCCCGCGCTTGACCATCGGATGGAGGCCACCGTATCTTGACAGCCTCTCCTTCAGAGCATCATCGATGGGCGTGGTTCCGAACTGCTGCTGGAGCCTGTCATAGTCTATGTCTCCCGTGACTTCCCAAGGCGTGACCTTGAATTCCTCTGCCATATGCTCCGTCCGTAGTCCCATCATGTATAATATTAGTTCCAGTATGCGGGCGGAAGATTACGATGCATTTTGATTGACAGCATCGTCCGAATGGCGAAAGGAAAATGCGAAAGAGCCGCATTTCCCTACTGTTCCGATGGGAACATATTAACAGAAAGCGCCCGATACAGCCACCATGTGGAAAATACTGGGCGAGGATGCGATATACATCGACATCCCGGAGACCTGGAAAAGACGCATGGTCGCCTTCGCGGGAAGCGGAGAGAAAGAGGATCTGTTCAAGAAGATCGTCAGCGAATCCAAAGTCGAATACATGATGAACGGAGAGACCGAAGAGCACACGTTCTTCATCAGGCTCTCCGATGACGTCACGCCCGAACAGATACAATCCCTCGCCGACGTTGCTCTGGATATCCTGAAGAACTCCGAATTCCCCTGCATCTCGGTCGACAATGTTATCCAGAGATACCAGGTGATAATAACGAATTACCACGAGCCGGAGATCATCGGCCTCAACAAAACGCCTGGGATGTCATCCGGAGCCGTGTTCCTGCCGATCATCCAGGGTCTCAGCAGCCCCGGAAGGATGAACGAGAACACCGACAAATCCAATCTGTGGTGATGGGGAGGGCTCAGGCCTTCTCCATCCACGCTTCCACGGTGACATTGGCCTTGTCGCCGCGGTAAACTCCGAGGAAAAGCCCCATCGTAGAGAACTTCTGGGTGCTGAACGGCCCCATTGTCACTTCTGTTATCCCGTTTTTGACGCCGGCCGCGGATTGGTCCTCGTTGGCGACGACCACGTCCACCGGGTTGTCCGACGTTACCTTGACGTAAAGGGAATGCTTCGGCTTCACCTGCAGCGTCCTTATCTCGACGTTGCGGTAGCATCCGTCGACTGTGGGGTCGAATTCCCCGACCAATATAGTCTCGGGGCCCATGACCTGCGTCCTCTTGCTGAATAAGCCCATGCCCGGTGCATAGGCGGGGAGGTATGTACTTTTAACGCTCACTCGGGGAATTCCGGCTCTCCGGGCAGGCCTTCCAGATCGGTGGAATACTTCCACATCCTGGGATAATGGCCCGGTTCCATGAACACCCTTTCCGTGTCCACGGCTTTCCCGCTGGACGCCGCCATCACTTTCTCGGATGACATCGCCATCTTCCCGAGGGCTATGAGCTCCCCGCGGGCGGTCATCATGGCGACCAAGGCGTTCTTCCTTATGCCCTCGTCGAGCATATGCACCCCGCAGACGTTGAGGTCGGCCCCGTGGCATATGGCATCGACGGCGGTTGCCTTGACCACGACCTTGGGCAGAGGCTCCACCAGAGCCTCCATCGGCAGTATGAGGCTCCTGAGCCATTCCCCGTAGCCGTATTGCTGCCAGAAAACGTAAGCGTCCCTCAGATCCTGAAGGGAAGCTGCCCTCTCTTCGGTCATCTTCCCGGAGCGCGTGCGCCTGAGCTCGACCATGTTCGCCCCGCATCCGAGGACGTCGCCGATGTCGGCGCAGAGGGTACGCGCGTATGTCCCGGCGTCGCAGGAGATCCTCAGCAGAACGTCGCGCCCCCTGAGGTCGAGTATCTCCAGCTCCCGGATGGTCCTGATCCTCAGCTGCCTCTTGATGGCGGACCTCACCGGCGGGAGCTGATAGATCTTCCCTTGGAAGCGGGAAACCACTTCCCTTATCCGCTTTTCCGGGCGGTCGGCGTGCAGGCGCATGAGACAGATGTATTCCTTGTCTGAGGAAAGCACGACATCGGTCAGGCGGACGGCTTTCCCCACGGTCAGAGGCAGCACTCCGCTCACATACGGATCCAGAGTGCCCCCGTGGCCTATCTTATCTGCTTTCAGAGCATCCCGCGCCCAGGCGGTGGCCTGATGCGAAGTGGGACCCGGAGGTTTGTCTAAAATTATGACTCCGCCGCGGAGAAGCTCGCCGACCGAGCGGTCGGAAGGCCTCTTGCCCCACTTATCTGGGATCGCATCCGGATCCTTCAGCAGCATCGGAAACACCCATGAAATCCAGGATGGTCTGGACGACCTCTTCCGGAGTCTTATCCCCGGTGTCGACGATCAGATCGTAGACGCTCAGATCCGTGACGTCGATGCCGTAGTACATCATGTATCTCTTGGCCTCGGAAGCCGCGCGCTCCACCGTGTTCGCGATGGCCTCGTCCAAAGTCTCGCCGTCGCGGACTCCTATCCTGGCGAAGCGGACCTCCGGAGCCGCGTCCAGATAGATTTTGAATGCGGGTATGCCATGTCTGCTGAGCATATACGCGGAAAGTCTGGACTCCAAAATCATGTCGGGGTTGGCCCGCGCGATCTCCAGGATCCTCTCGTCGATCATATGGTCGATGGAGGGGTCCTTCTCGGCGATCGCGCCGAGCTCCCCCAAAGTTAAGCCTTTTTCGGCCGCGAGCTCGCGGAAGATCTTCCCGAAGACTGTCATCTCCAGGCCGAGCGCTTCCGAGAGCAGGCGGCATGCGGTCGTCTTTCCCGATCCGGGCGGACCGCTTATGGTTATTCTCATTCGATCTCAGCCCTCTTAGCCGTGAGGTCGAGCTTTCTGAGACGCCTTCTGAGGAGGACGAGCCTTATGAGCCTGTTCTCGACCTGCCCTATGGGGAGGCTGATCAGGGTGTAAAGGACGATCCAGATCGGGAAGAATCCCATCAGGAGATCCGTAACATCCTGGATTCCCCAGGGCAGATTGACCCAGACCCCGTCCCAGCCGGGGAAATAGGCCGCGTCAGGGGTGGTCTTCAGGAAGTAGTAGACCCAGGCGTACACGGGGATGACGAAGAGCATGGTTATGGGCATGGTCTTCATCTGCGCCGTGCTTGCCTGCATGGACATCGCCATGATCTGGGGCTGCTGCTCCTGAAGCTTCTTCATCTTGAAGAGATTGTTCTCCATCCTTGCCTGGCGGAACTCCTCGTTGAAGTCGCTCTGCATCTGCTGGTTCCTCGCCATTCCGATGAAATCGGTCATCAGGCTTCTGATCACCGTGCTGACCGTGATCATGATTATTCCTGCCAGGAACAGGGTCAGCACGGGGCTGTCCGGGATCGCGATGTATCTGAACACCACGTCCAGGGCTCTCCCGATGTCTTCCCTGAAGCTCGTGACAGCGAACATTATGATCAGCGTGGCGAACATGCCGATCATCGTCCACGAGGACATTCCCGGCATCGCCTGCTGGGATTTCTGCATGCTTTCTGGGCTTCCGGGGTTTGGCATACGATCACTCTCCGCCGAAGAATCCTCTCATCACAGGATTCATTTCCATCATCTGCTCGCGGCCGATAGCCTCGTACAGATGGATCAGGATACCGACGGTCAGCAGAACTCCGGTTCCGCTCGCGTTTCCGGTGGTTCCGATCATATCGGCGAAAGCCGCGAGGGCTCCGACGAGAGCTCCCGACATGACGGTGATGGTGGGGATATACCTCTCCAGCACGCGCTTCAATATGCGGGGGTCGCGGCGGAATCCGGGGATCTGCATACCATTCTTCTGGATCTGGTTGGCGACGGACTCGGGACCGAGGTTGGTGGTCTCGACCCAGAACTTGGCGAACAGGATCGATCCCATCACCATGACGGTGAAGTAGATGATCACGTGCGCAAGGTTCTGCACGGCGCCATGGCCGTTTCCGTATCCCGACGGATCCAGGATGGGCATCAGCCAATCGGTGATTCCCTGCGGCGCGGAGAGATACCATGCGGCTCCTCCGGCTGCGTAGGTCGAACCTTCCTGGAAGTAACCCAGCGAGGAGTTGTGTCCGATGAACGGGATCTGGCTGAGGGCATCGTTGCTGTAGAACAGCAGAGCCATCATGCTCACGATGGCCAGCAGCGCGGACATCAGGATGACAGGGATGTTGCTCGCGTACATCAGCTTGATCGGGTAGCGGCCGCGGGCTCCCCTCGCAGCGCCGTTGGACAGCGGCAGCTCGACGCGGGTGGACTCGAGGTATGACACGACCACGAAGATGATTATGGTCCCAATCAGCGCGATCAGAGGGTTCGGCGATCCGAGGAATATAGATTCGTATCCTCCGGATGCCATCTCTTCAGGCGACAGCGTGAAGACGTAGTACAGCGCCCTGGGAATGGTACCGGCCGGCGGGTTGGACACGGACATCGCCGCGTTCATATCCACCGGGTTCCAGTTCAGCGTCCCTGTGAACAGAGCCTGAGCCACTCCGGCGGCGATGAACAGCGATATACCGCTGCCTATACCCCATTTCGATACCACCTCATCCATCATGAAGAGGATGTAGGAACCCACGAACAGCTGGAAGATCAGCAGGAGCCTGGCTCCCCAGGTTCCGATGGAGTCGGTGAGACCAGCGGAGGGCACGAGGTACCCGAATACCTGGGGAATGGCCTCGAAGATGATCATGACGATGACCAGCAGTTTCATGACCGACTGGTAGCATGCCTTGTCTTCGCGCT
Organism: Candidatus Methanomethylophilaceae archaeon; assembly: GCA_017524805.1. Taxonomy (NCBI): domain Archaea; kingdom Methanobacteriati; phylum Thermoplasmatota; class Thermoplasmata; order Methanomassiliicoccales; family Methanomethylophilaceae; species Candidatus Methanomethylophilaceae archaeon. The sequence continues at coordinate 46,544 of JAFXUX010000008.1, read as the reverse complement.
TTGAAAGGTCGAGCTTGATGATTTTAGCGCCGACGAACAGCTGCATAATGATTGAAGCTGTGACTATCGGCCCGATACCGAGTTGCAGTAGCGATCCGGAAGCTCCTGCCATGATGGTTCTGTACTGTGCGAACAAGTCCAAGGATTCGGACTGGTCCAAGCCGTAGAGATACACATTGGTCATTATGAAATATAGAACCAATATGACGATTACCCACATCATTTTGGTCCTGAAGTGCACGTGCCCTTCAGGCCTCTTGACAGAGGGGAGCCTGTCGGCAATCGGCTTAACCTTGAACAACAGGCTTTTTGTCTCTTCCATCCCAATCTACCTCTCGATATTCTCACTCGACGACGGAGCCGCCCGCCTCAACGATCTTGGAGCGGGCTTTCTCCGAAGCCTCTGCGACGGTCACGTTGACCTTGACGCAGATGGATCCGGAGCCAAGGAGCTTGTCGATGCCCGCTTCCGTGAGGTTGACGCTGTAGGCGTCCCCCTCTTTGGTAGCGAATCCCATGGAAACAAGCTTGTCAACCTGCTCGCATAGCTCTCCGACGTTGATCGTGCGGTTTGCCTCGACCATGCACTGGGGCCTCTTGAAGCCGTGGCGGCCGAAGTGGTCCCTGTCGTATTTCAGCATACCGATCTTGCCGGTTTTGCTGAGCCCGGCCTGGCCGTGCCCTCCGATGATACCGGCCCCGCGCCCGGATTTCTTTCCGCGGCCGTGGGTCCTGTATCCCCTGAATTTCTTGGTTCTGCTAGGCATCTGTATCCCTCACAGCATCCTGTCGATGAGGTCGTTGATCGCCGTTCCCCTATATCCAAGGGCCCCTCCGTTCTTGTAGGAGCGCTTGTTGCCCTCGTATCCCTTTACGGGAGGGTGGAGGCGGAATACGGGCTTGACGCCCTCGACATCCCTCATCTTGCATTTGTTCTCTGCCAACGCCTCGGCGAACTCCGAGATGCTCGCGTATTCGGAGTTCTCTTTGAGGTAGTCGTCGGTGATACCGAAGTCCCCGACGATCTTCCCGCGGGAGTCGATCATCTTGGCGACGGTCTCTTTGGTGACCTCGCCCCAGGTGATGTAGTCCTTGGCGACTTGAAGCATGCCCTTGGTCGATGCGTCTTCAGGGACGATGACGCAGTGGTTGACCCTGGTGAGACCGAGGAGGCCCATGGTGAACTCTATGTTGTAGTTCACATCGGGCTGTCCGCGGACGCGAATGACTGCGTATGCCATCTTCACTCCTCCTCGGCGTCGACGTCGGTCTCCGCATACGTGATTCCGGTGGGCCCGGACACGATGTTGAGCCTCTTCTCCTGCTCTTCGGTGACTCTCATGCGAGCGGTCATCTTCAGAGCCTCGAAAGTGGCCTGCGCGTAGTTGACCTTGGTCTTGGTGTTCCCTCTGGCGAATCCCCATGAATCGCGGACGCCGGCAAGGGTCAGAAGGCTCTTGGCGACGTCTCCCACTGCAAGGGACACACCGCGGGGAGCGGGCTTGAGCGTCACAGTGACGGAACCGGTGGATCCGATGACTTCGAAAGGCAGGGAGTGAGCCTGCCCGCAGCCGCACTGCCAGGATCCGCATCCTCTCTTGATCTCGATCATGTTGAGTTTCGCGTTGTCGATAGCCTTCTTGATGGAAGGTCCGACTTCCTTTCCTTTCGCCCTTCCGATGCCTATGAACCCATCGCCGTTTCCGACGATGCAGGTGGCTGCGAACCTGACCCTCCTTCCGGAGTCGGTCATCCTCTGGACCATGTTGAGGTCGATGACCTGGTCTTTCAGGTCGGGGAGGAGGATGTCCACTATCTCGGGCTCGCGGAGGGGCAGTTTGGTGGCCAGAGCGTCGCTCATGGTGGTTATCTCACCGTTGAGGACCATCTGTCCGAGCCTGGTCTTAGGTACCCAGTCTGCCATTTCAATCAGCCTCCATCTTCTGTTTCACGCTCTCGATCGCGGCTTCGATGCCTTCGTCAATGTGCTTTCCAAGGAGCCTGTCCTCTTCGGGAAGGACGTCCTCTCCGTGGGGGACTTCCAGCCCGGCATCGGTCATGCCGGCGACGGTGGCGAACAGGACGCCTCCGTGCTGGACTTTCTGCATCCCGATGTCGAGGACCGCATACTCGATATCCGCCTTGGCGGCTTTCTTTCCGGCGAGGTATCCCACGAGGTAGGCCGCAGGGATCGAGGAGCAGGAATACTCCCATCCGTACGCCTTGAGCTCTCTGGTGGACGCCGCCGCGATTATGCTGTCACCCTCCATGCCGAACTCGGCGAACTGGATGGTGATGTTCTTGTTGGACCTCCTGACGATCGCCCTGCACTCTTTGGCTGCGAGGAGCCTGCGGCGCTGGTAATAGTCGGTGCGGTTCTCTCTTCTTCTGCGGAACGCGACTTTGTATCTTGGTCCGGTTGCCATCAGATCTCCTCCTTAAGGTGTCCGGCGGCGGTCATGTGCTGCTTAAGGTGGGCGCGGGACTTGTAGAGGCCTCCCTTGGCTCTCCTGTAGTAAAGCCTGTACACGGAGGGAGTGATCTTTCCGTCCGCCCTGAGCTGCTTGAGCTCCTTGCGTATGGGCCTGATCGTGGCCATCCAGCGCTCCTTGTCGCGGACGCGGGCGTTGGCGGTTCCCTTCCTGGATCCGGGTCCCTTCCTCTTTCCGCTGGCCTTCTGCGCCTTGGCGTATCTGGTCCTGGCTTTGGAAGTTCCCTTCTTGGGCTTGGCTTTGATGAGCCCGGAAGCGGCTGCCGTGCGGATGTCCGCGCGGGTGATGCACTTCTCAACCTCGTCAAGCTTGTCGGGGTTCATCCAGACCCTGTTCTGGCCGCATTTCAGGACTGCGGCTGCCATCCTTCTCTGGTTCTTCAGGTCTGACATGCTCACACCATCCTGTTGAGGACCCTGATGCCAAGCTCGTCGGCCCTGTCCTCGATTGCGATCCTCTTCTTGGTCCCGACGGTTCCGCCGATGCGGACCGCCTGCTTCTTGGGGTCGATTCCCTCGAGCCCGTCCACGTTGTAGATGATGACCTCCTCGAATCCGGAGGGGTGGAGCCCTCTGACGGAGGCGGGGCCGCGGTATCCGATGTCGACCATCGGGGGGCGCCTCTTGAGCTGCCTCTTCATCTTGGAGTGTATTCCCTTGGGCTTTCTCCATTTCTCGCCGAGCTTGGAGTATCTGAACCACTCCTGCCTCTTGAAAGCGGGCCTCCTTCCGGAGATTGCCGCCCTCTTGGCGAGCGCTTCGACGGTCTCATCGCTGAGCTCGGGCTTGGCTTTCACCACGTACGGGCGCTCTTTGGCTTCGACGACCTCGGCGGGCTTCTCAGCTGCTTCTGCGCCTTCGAGCTGCGCTTTCCATCCGGAGACGGCTTTGGGCCCGACTCCGGAGAGCGTCTTGATGATCTCCTTGACCTTGTCGTCGTCGTTGACGGCGTCTTTGAGGTCCTGAACGGACTTGATTCCGATGGACTCAAGCTCCTTGATGTTCTCGGAGGTCATGCCGCTGAGCTCGGTCAGTGCTTTGACGGTCATTCTTTCACCTTGTGCGATTTCTGGACGATATATATTCCGTCCTGGAACGTTCTCTTGTCGAAACCGAGCCTGGAAGTGGCCCTCTCGAGGTTCGCGGAGGTCTGTCCGCACGCCTCGATGTCGTTGCCCTCGACAGTTATGTCGGTTCCGTTGATCTTGACCGTGCATCCGGCCACGATGTTTGCGTAGCGGGGAGCTTTGCCTCCCATGTAGTTGGTGACTTCGACGCGGTCGCCTTTGACTGCGATCTTCATCGGGAAGTGGTTGTAGACCACTTTCAGATGGTAGGTGAAGCCTACGGTCACGCCCTTGATCATGTTCCTCACGTGCGCAACATAGGTTCCGACCATTGCCTTGTCTTTGGTTCTGGGGTATTCACAGCTGACTGTGACCCCTTCCGCGTCAACGGCAATATCTATTCCAGGGTGCGCGAAGTTTCTGCTAAGTTCACCCCTAGGTCCTTTGACCTTCATGATGCCTCCGTCCATCTGGACGGACACCCCACCGGGGATAGCGATGGTGCTTTCGATTTTCCCTGCTATTGTCATTCTTCATTCCTTCAATATACATAGGCGAGAAGTTTCCCGCCGATTCCGAGCTCTTTGGCGCGGCTCTGGGTGATCACTCCCGCGGTGGTGGTCAGGATCAGAAGCCCGAAGTCCTGGGCGGGAAGGAACCTCGCCTCGAACCTCTCGACATCCGTGACCGAGACCGAGTACCTGGGCTTGATGACGCCGCAGTTGTTGATGGCCCCGTCGAGCATCACGCGGAATTTGCCTGCTTTTCCGTCCTCGACGTACTCGAACTGGGTGATGTATCCGTGGTCCTGCATAACTTTCAGCACACGGCCGATCAGTTTGGAGGATGGCTGGATGACGCACTCGCTCTTTCCGTTGAGGGCTGCGTTTTTGATGACGCACATTGCGTCGTTGAGTGGGTCGCACTGCATTTATCTCACCTCAGGAATACTTCTTGAATCCGAGTTCGGGAGCCATGTCTCTGAAGCACTGGCGGCACATGCGGATGCCGTAGCGCCTGATGACCCCTCTCTTGCGTCCGCAGCGGGTGCAGCCGACAGACCTTCCGAACTGCTTCTTAGGCTTCATGTTGGGCTTCACTGAATCACCTGAACCTCGAACTTGTCTTTCATGAACTGGATCGCTTCATCGCGGTCGACGCGGTGGCTCTTGGGGATCCTCCTTCTCAGGAGAGACCTCTGAGTGATCCTGTTCCCGGCTCTCCTCAGGACGACGCTTATGTCCATTCCGAAGATTCCGACCTCAGGGTCGTATTTCATGCCGTCGAAATCCGTGTAATCGGAGATTCCGAAGGACATGTTGCCCTCCTGGTCGAAGGAATAGTCGTGGACGCGCATCTCGCGGATGACGAGAGCCCTTTTCACGAAGTCCTCGGCGTCCTCTCCCCTGAGGGTGACCTTGCATCCCAGGGGCATCCCGACGCGTATGCCGAGATCCCTGTTGACGGTCTTGGAGATGGTCTCCACAGGCTTGTGCCCGGTGACCATCTCGAGGACTTTCTCAGCCTTCACGAGCCTCTCTCCGGCCTCTCCGACCCCTATGTTGACGACGACTTTGTCGACGCGGAGCTCCCTCATGGCATTCATGCGGATGCCTCCGGGAGTTTGATGGCGGGAGCGGATCCGCCGATCACGATGCAGTTCCCTACGACGGTCTCGGTGCCATCGCTGAATACGACGGTGTTGGCCCCGGATCCGCGGAGAACTTTGACTTCCTTGACGGTCTTGACGTTACCGCTGTGGGAACCTTCCTTGATGAGGACGGTGCTTCCCGACGCGAAGGGGTAGTGCTCGAGGATCTTCTGGCCGTCGAAAGCGACCTTGAGGGAGTCTCCGCACTTGTACGCGTTCTCGGCGACGAGGATGTTCCTTCCGCCGCTCAGGTTAAGCTGGACTTTCCCGCCCTTCACAATGGTCTTGTTCTCGATCTTGCAGATCTCCCACCCGGCTTCATCCTCTCCGATGGGGACGAGGGTGAGCTTGCCTTTGTCGGTGAGGAGCATGCGGTAGACGAGGTCCATCTTGGGGATGCGGATGACGTCCATGAATCCGACCGGAGCCTTGGGGTTCTTCACGGGTCTGCCGTTGACGATGAGGTCGCGGTTCCCGATGATCTTCTTGGCTTCCTTGGCGGTGTCGCAGACTTTGCACATGTCCCTGAGGACGGTCACTGCGGGCATGGAGTCCTCGATGGAGTGGGCTCCCGCGGACTGCTTGGCAACCCAGACGCTGACTTTCCTCTTGAGGGGCCAGGTCCTGGGCGCCGCCAGCCTCTTCATGTGATCGCTCATTGTTTAGCCTCCTTTCCTCTGGAAAGAGCCTCCACCCTCCACGGGTCCGAATCGTTCAGTTTGACGATGGTGAGGTTGGACGCGTGGATGTAGCGTTCGGTTTCGGTTCCGTCCGCCTGTTTGATGGTGATTCCTTCGATAGCGACGCGGCCGGTCTTGGTGTTGACCTCGACGACCTTGCCTTCGATGTTCCTGATGTCTTCGTTTCCGCGGACGATGATCACGGTATCGCCTTTGCAGACCCTGGCGGAGCGGACTCCGTATTTGCTGCGGAGGCTGTCGCTGAGGTGCGCGGAAAGCATCTTCCTCTTAACGTGCAGAGGGGCGTTCGCCTGGTTCTTCCTCTGCTTCCTTGCTTTGCTGCTGACCATGGTGACACCTCAGATGATCGTGCTCGCGGTCGCGGATATGCGGGGCCACCTGTCGGCGGCTTCCCTTGCGACGGGGCCTTTGATGTCTGTCCCTTTGGTCTCCCCGGTCTCGGTGGTGATGACCGCGGCGTTGTCCTCGAAGAACACTATGGTTCCGTCGGGCCTCCTCATGGGGCGCCTCTGGCGGACGATGACCGCGAATACGATCTGCCTCCTCATCTGGGGGGTTCCTTTCTTGACGGATGCGATGACGAGGTCTCCCACTCCTGCGGAGGGGACTCTCCTGGCGACCCCATGGTACTTGGGGACGGTGATGATCTCGATGACCTTCGCTCCGGTGTTGTCTATGACGTCGAGGCGGGATCCGTTCTGAAGTCCTCTTGTCTGGTTTCCAGCAATTCCCTTCATCCGAATCACTCCCTCTTCTCGATGACCACGAAGGACACGGTCTTGGAGAGCGGGCGGCATTCCGCGATGGTGACCCTGTCGCCTGCTTTGAGGGCGAGGCATTCGGGGGCATGGGCGGAGTACCTGCTGCTCCTTTTCTCGTATCTCTCGTACTTCTTCACATATCTGAGATAGTTGCGCTCCACTACGACCGTCCTGTTCATTTTGACGGTGGCGACTATCCCGTCGATCGTCTGTCCCCTGACCGAAAGGCTGCCGTGGAACGGACAGTTGGGGTCATTGCACTCCATGGAGGGAGGGGCGACGTCGAATCCGATGTCTCTAACTTCTGCTGCCATTTTATTCACCTAACCTTTTTGATTCTGTCCTCTGGCCGGTGCATTATCTCTGATCCGATGATGTCGATGGTTCTGCCTTCATATGCGAACCTGAACTCGTTGCCTGGCTTGGGTACCATTCTCTCAGTTCCGTCCGATTCGATGGTTAACGTGCGTTTGGTTTCGTCGACCACCCTCCCGGATATTCCCGAGAATGGCGCAGACAGCACTTCCACGTCCAGACCTATGAGCTCAGTTCTCATGAAGTAGGATTCGTTCATCTTACCTCTGTGCGGAATCCCATTTCCTCCAGGACGGACTTCACTTTGCGTTTGTGGTCCCCCTGGAGCTCGATGCGGCCGTCTTTGCATGTTCCGCCGGCGGCGCATCTGTTCTTCAGCTGCTTGGCGAGATCGACGATGTCGATGTCGTTCTCGTCGATCCCGTCGATGACGGTCACGGTTTTGCCGTATCTGCGGCTGTCTATCGAAATCCTTACGGTCTGCTGCTCACGCGCGATCTCCTCGCACATGCACAGCTCTTTGGGCAATCCACATACCGGGCAGATCTCAGTCATCAGATTTCGTCCTCCTCCTTCTGGACGGTCAGGATGCGCGCGATGTTGAGCCTGAGGGCGCGGATTGCGCCGGGGCTCGAAGGGGCTCCTCCGGATGCGGTGGTGCCTCTCTCGTGCATGAGTTCGTCGCGGAGCTCTTTGAGTTTCTGGTTGCGCTCCTCGGCGCTCATATTCCTGATGTCTGCGGTTTTGATCGATGCCATCGCTGTGCCTCCTCGGTCTCTGCGACGTCCATTGCGGGGGCGGGAACCTCCGCGGGGGCCGCGAACAGGTCGGGGAACATCGAAGCGGCGGTAGTCTTGTTGACCACTGTGATGTCTGCGGGAAGGACCGTGTCCTTGTCCATGATCTCCACGGTGACGCCGATGACACCCATTTTGAGCTTGGCGACGGCGTATCCGTGGTGGATGAACTGGGCTTTGGGCTCTCCGCAGAACTTGATGTAGCCTTCCTTGAATTTCTCGGTTCTGTGCCTCTGGCCGGTGAGCTTTCCGGCGAGGATGATGTGGCATCCGCGGGCTCCGGCCTCCATGATCCTGCGGACGGTGGAGTGGCCGGCTCTGCGGAAGTGCCATCCCCTCTCGAGGGAGAAGGCAAGCTTCTCTGCCATGATCTGGGCGTTGAGACTGGCGTCCTTGACTTCCTGGACTTCGATCTGGGGATTCTCGAATCCGAAGCGGTCCTCGATGACGGAGGTCAGGTTCTTGATGGTCTGTCCGCGCCTTCCTATGACGAGGCCAGGCCTCTCAGTGGTGAGGATGACGCGGGTTCCCATGGGGGTCCTCAGCACTTCGAGCCCCCCGAATCCCGCGCGGCTGACCTCTTTCATGAGGTACTCCTTCAGCAGGACCCTGCGTACGTTCTCGGCGACGAATTTTCTCTCTGATGCCATTTCATTCGGCCTCCTGGATTTCCTGGAGTATGATCTCAAGGTTCACGGTCTCCTGGTTCCAGGGGGTGGCGCGCCCATGGGCCCTGGGCATGTGCCCGGGGATGGTAGCCCCTCTGGAGACGGTGATCGTGGAGATCGCCAGATTCGACACGTCAAGGCCCTTGAACTCCGCGTTGGAAGCGGCGCTGTTGAGGACCCTGAGCATGTACGTGGCGACTTTCACCGGGTATCTTCCGGGTCCGACGCCTGCTTTGTGGGAGACGCGCTTGTTGTATCTCTTGAGGGGGACGGGCCTCTTCTTGTCGATGACGTCCTCCAGAGCTTTCCTGGCGGTCTCCAGCTTCATTCCGCGGATCATTCCCGCTACTTCGCGCGCGAACTTGGGGGAGATGGGCATCTCCTTGCCAAGGGCTTTGGCGGAGACATCGGGATCTGCTATTGCTGTGTATCCTGAAACCATGTCTTCACCTCACTTGAGCGGCATGAACTTCGAAGACCTGGTAGCACCGACTCCGGGTCCGGAGTGCTGCGGGGCTTTCCTGGTCACGGCGAACTCGCCGATGAAGCACCCTATCATCTCGGGTTTGATCTCTACTTCTTTGAATTCCTTTCCGTTGTAGATGCTGACGGTCTTGCCAACGAACTGAGGAATGATCGGCAGATCCCTGCGGTGGGTCCTGACGACGGATCCGGGCTCAGCCGCGGTGAGCTTGTCGAACAGCAGCTGCTGCTCGTAGTTCAGGCCGCGGAGGTAGGTTCTCCTGGACCTTGCGGGGAGGATTCCGAGGAGCTCGTCGAAAGGCAGAGCGAGAAGAGCCTCCATGTTCATCCCGCGATAGAGGAACTCTTTCTTCCTCCTCGCCTGGATTGCCGATGCCTTCTTCCTGGACTTCCTCCTCGAGGCTTTTGCCGATCCTGCAATAATCTTCTTTCCCATTGCAATCACTTCTTAACTTTCTTCTTAGGAGGCAGGAATCCTACCTTCTGTCCGGTCGATGCGGTTCTCTTCTGGCAGTTCGGCCCTCCGACGTGGGCGTGGCTTCCTCCGCCGTGGGGGTGGTCCACAGGGTTCATCGCGACTCCCTTGGTCTTGAACGGGGCGGTGGATCTGGACCTGAGGGTCAGAACGTTCTTCCCGGCCTTTGCCATGGGCTTGTCTCCCCTTCCTCCTCCTGCTACGACGCCGATGACGGCGCGGCAGTTGGGGCTGAACTCCTTGATTATTCCCGAAGGCATCAGAACCATGACTTTGTCTCCCCTGGAGACGACGGTTCCGGATGAGCCTGCGGTCTTCGCGTATTTGCCTCCGTCCCCGGGCCTGCCCTCGATGTTGTTGACGAGGGTTCCCTCAGGGATCTTGGCGAGCACGGTGATGTTTCCGGCCACCACTTGGGTTCCGCCGATGACGATGGTCTGTCCGACCTTCGTGCCTTCGACGGCGAGCTGGTAGTCGGTCCTTCCGTTGATGTCTATGACTGCCAGAGGGCAAGTCCTTCCGGGAGCCTGGATGAGGTCCTTGATGACTGCGGTTCCCTCCGAGACGGCGGGAAGCCTCACGTCGGCGACATGCCTGTGGCTGGGCGAGCGGTACAGCGAGGTTCCGCGGCCCCTTCTCTGCGGGATCAATCTTTTTCCCATTTTCACTCACCTTCAGTACATGACTCCGACTCTCGAGCCGACTTCCTCAGCAGAGTAGCCGTCCGCGAGCTTGATTATGGCGTGCTTTCCGTCCTTCTGGATTCTGACCCAGACCTTCTCGACCTTGACTTCGAAGCGGGCTTCTACTGCGGCCTTGATGGCGGGCTTCTCGGCGTTCCTGTGGACGATGAATTCGATCTTGTTGGCATCCTTGTGGTTCATCGCCTTCTCTGTGTAGTAAGGGCGGATGAGTATGTCGCTCTGCTTCATTCTGTCCAGCCTCCAAGAACATCGAAAGCGGATTTGGTGTATACCGTGAGCCTTCCAGCCGCTCCGCCGGGGGCGAGGATGCTGGTGTTGAGGGTCTTGACTTCCTCGATGGTGACACCGGGGATGTTGGCCGCGCTCTTGAATATGGGCGAAGCCCTCTCATCGTCCTTGACGACGACGAGGACAGACACGGGGGTGCGGTATTTCCTGTTCCTCATGGTTCCTCTGCCGGCGCGGATCTTGCGGCCGTTCTTGGCGCGGTCAAGGTCGTAGCCGATGCCGATCTTATCGAAGAGATCGACGACTTCGGAAGTGGTCTTGATGTCGCTGAGGGCGTCATCGATAACTATCGGGAAGGTCACGGCGTCGTCGAACTTGTGTCCGCGGGCCCTGACGCAATCCGCGCATCCGGTAGCGGCGACGGCAGACCTGCGCGCGATCCCGAGCTCTTTCTTGTTGACTTTCTGGGACCAGTCCCTCTCGGGCATGGGGGGGTGCGCCCTCCTTCCGGAGACGTTGTTGGGGGACTCGGTGGCTTTCCTTCCGTCGTGGACCCTCTGGACGCGCGCGACACCGCGGCCCTTTCCCCAGGTGCTGACGGAGTGCCTCATTCCGGATCCGGCTGCGGGACCGTAGGGCTGCCTCTTGTTGGCTGCGGCAGCGAGGACTGCCTTCTTGATTATGTCGGGCCTGTAGGGGGTGCCGAAGACCGCGGGGACTTCGACGGTTCCTGCTACCGATCCGCTCGTCGAATACACGTTAGTAGTTGCCATTCTCATGCCCCCTGCTTAGACTCGATGGAGATGTAGGTGACGTCGACGGCATCCATGTTGGCCTTCTTGGGGGCCCTGGTGGCGTCTCTGAACCTGATGAGCCTCTTGGTGGGCCCAGGGACGGATCCGTGGACGAGGACGTAGGCGTTCCTGACTTCCCCGTAGTTGATGAAACCTCCCTTGGGGGTGACATCGGCTCCGTCTTCTCCGACTTTGATTACTTTCTTGTTGAACTCGGTCCTCTGGTGGTATCCCATCTGACCGGATCCAGGCACAGTGGATCTTACGTATCCGGGTCTCTTAGGACCGAGGTTTCCGATTCCGCGGCGGTGCTTGCTGTTCCTGTGGGACAGAAGCTTGACTCCCCAGCGTTTGGTGACTCCCTGGAATCCTTTTCCCTTGGTGACCGCGATAACGTCGATCAGGGTTCCCTCGTTGACGAAGTTGTCGAATCCGACTTCGGTCCCGAGGATGCCTTTCGCGTATGCGACCCTGTCATCGATGGTTCCGCCGCCGATCCTGAGCTCCATGAGGTCGGGCACCTTTTTGGGCACACCGGAAACCATCTTGGGCTGGGTGTAGGCGATGACGCGGACGTCTTCGATGTCAAGCCCGTCATATCTGGCGAAGGATGCTTCGTCGTGGTTCTTAGGCACGCTGAGGCGCCTTCCCAGGAGCGGGTCGAGGTCCTTTGCCCAGACCTCTCCGGCAGTCTTCAGACCGAGGATGCTGTTCTCATAGAACCTGACCGCGGCGATCTTCATAGGGGGGACTTCCACGACGGTGACGGGCACCTGAACCTCCCTTCCGGAAGTGGTGCTCTTAGCGCGGCTGTCCACTATGAGAGCGTGGGTCATTCCTGCTTTGTATCCTGCGAAACCCTGGATTTTGGGGGTCCCCGAGATTTCGGGCCACGAGTCGAGCCTTGGGGTCTGCGACTGTGCTCTCTTCCTAGGGCCGTATGCCCTAGATCCTCTCTTAGGACGTCTTCTTTGTGGCATATTCTCACATACCTGCGAGGGTGTCTTCGCTAACCTCGCGATTTATCAGACGAACGTCTTAATGCTCCGACCGTGGCGCCTATGATGCCGCCAGAATTCCCGTGGGATGGCGGCGGGATGTGGGTTGCGATGCATTGCCCGATGCGTCTGGTCGGACACTATTATGTCCAATCCGAACGATGGTATCAATATATTATATTTAAACCTGGCAGTCCAACGGGATAACGGTTTGATGGCTCCGAGGCGAAAAGAGAGGTTTGGTTCGGACGGGGGGATGGGACCCTCCGCCCGGAAAATGATCAGAGTTTGCCTTCTTTGGCTTTCTTCTGGGCCCTTTTCATGCGGGCTTTGGCATCGAATCCCGTGGCCTTCTCGGCGAACTCGTTGAGTTTCCTCTTGCTGTCGAGGACTTCTGCATCCGGGATTTGGGTGGGATCGATGTCTTTGTTGGAAGTCGTGATGTCCAACACCGTTTTGGAGACTATTTTGGCCTCGATCCTCTCCATTATCCCGTAAGAAGAGACGAACTTCCCGTCTTCCTCCGAGACATTGCCGAAGACTTCCTGCATGAGATTCCTCAGGCCGTCCCCTTCTATGTTCTTGAGCCATCCTTTCTTGATATCGAAATCTGCCATGACAATCACGCAATCCTAAGGGTAAGTTCGTTTTCGAAGCCTCTGTCGAGGTCCGCCGGCGATCCGAGCAGATCCTCGGATCTCATGTAAGCTTCCCATCTGCACTTGCACTGGCAGGATACCTCCAAATCGGCGGGATCCTGGGTGAAACTGAACTTTTCTACGGCATCGAGCGCCGCTTTGTCGCATGAGCCGCAATTGTGGACTCCTCTCTGGGAACCTCCGCCCGATGGGGATGACATCAGCCTGGCGTGTACGCTGCCGGAAAGCTGCTTGAAAACCTCGATCAGGGACCAGATCCAAGGCGGCCTGAATTCGCCCCTCTTCCACAGCCTCTCCACATATGTCCCGTGCTGGACGTTGAGAGGGTTGACGGAGATCTCGTCGGAGAATTCGTCGGCGAACCTGGCGGAAGCCACAGAATCCCTGATAGCCATGGATTCGGTCATGAACGGGGTTTTCAGAAGGAGATAAGTCCTCACGCCTATCCCGCGGCTTTTCAGCAGGAGCCCGGCCCTGCGTATGTCGTCCGGGGTGAACCCTTTGTGGACGGCGGTAGCCAGAACTTCTGGATCGGAGCTCTCCAGCCCCAAAGCCACGGTGACGTTCCCCGGAATTTCTCCGACGGAATCCTCCGTGATGAATTCGGGGCGGCTCTCGAACAGCAGGCGCTTGCAACCGGAGAATGCAGAGTAAATCTCGGCCCTGACCGCGGGAGGCACCTCATTATCGTCCAGAAAGCTGCCGGAAGTGTAGATCTTGACGAAAGGCTCCCCTTTGTACTTGGAAAGGGCCTGAGCCAATTGCTTCCTCAGATCTTCCTCGGAAACATCGCGAAGGGAAGCTTCCCTGTACCCGCACATGGTGCATCCGCCGCTCTTTACCCAGCAGCATCCGCTGGTGCGCATGATCATGACCATGGCGCGGACCTTCTCTCCGCCGGCCATGTCATCCTCCTTCCACAGAGCTTCGAGCTCCGACGGGGATCTCCTCTCCTTCATCCGATGAAACACCTGGGAGGTCATCCGAACGGGCGGATATAACGTTTTGTCGCGGAAAGAGAAAAACGGAGCCTAAATCCCGATAGGCTTATCGCTTCATCATTTCCAACAATATAATTATAAGAATGTCCCCGTTGACCTTATAGGTAAGCCAAATGGCAAAGAAGATCGTAGTAATCGGCTCGGGAGCCGCCGGAATGACCGCGGCATCGACCGCGAGGGAAATGGACCCGACGGCCGATATCACAGTGCTGACTGAGGATTCTGACATAGCATACTCGCCCTGCGCGATACCGTGGGGCATCGAAGGTAAGAGCGGATGGGACGAGATTGTGATGCACACCCCCGGGTTCTATAAGGAAAAACGCGGGATAAACGTCGTCACAGAGACGAAAGTCGAATCCGTCGACGACGCCGCCAAAACCGTGTCCGCCGGCGGGAAGACGTACCAATACGATTCGCTCGTCATAGCCACCGGAGGAAAGGTTTTCGTGCCTCCGATTCCCGGCGCGGATCTGGAGAACGTTTTCGTCGTCAGGACCGTGAGAGACGGCAGACGCATGCAGAAAGCCCTCGAAGGGGCCTCCAAAGTCGTCATAGGCGGCGCCGGAGTCATCGGCCTTGAGCTGGCCGTGTCCCTGAAATCCATGGGCAAAGACGTGACGGTCATCGAAATGATGGATCAGGTCATCCCCCGCATAGCGGACGGCGACATGGCCTGCCACATCCAGAAGCACCTCGAGGACATGGGGATAAAATTCGTCATGAAAGCGCCTGTCCAGTCCGTGGACGGGAACGGCAGAGTGTCCGCGGTCACCGCCGCCGGGACATCCTACCCCTGCGACATCATGGTATTTGCGACAGGGATCCGCGCCAATCTGGACATCCCCAAAGCGCTGGGATTCGACATCGGCCAGCTCAGCTCCGTCGTGGTTTCCCCGACGCTCCAGCCCTACAAGAGAGGCCGCCTCGTCCCCGATATATACCTTGCCGGAGACCTGGTGCAATGCCAGTCCGCGATATATCCCGGAGTTACGGCAAGCCAGCTCGGCTCAACCGCAGTCAAGCAGGGCCGCGTCGCCGGGATCAATGCTGCCAAAGGCCCGCAGGCCCAGTTCGGACCGGTGGCCAGCCCATGGGTCAGCGTCATCGGCGAGTGGCAGATCGCAGGCACCGGAATGTCCAAAAGCCTCGCGTCCTGGTATGGGATACAGGTGGCGGAAGGGAAATCCGAGGGGCTCACCCGCGCGAGATACTATCCCGGCGGCAAAAAGCTCATCGTCAAGGTGCTCGGCGACAGGAACACCCACAAGATCGTCGGCGCGCAGATAATCGCCGGCGAAGAGGCCACCGGCCGCATAGAATGGCTAACTTCCGCGATAATCTGCGGGATGACTGCCGAGGATTTCCTCGTCAGAGCGGAGACAGCGTATTGCCCCCCGACATCCATGGTCAGAGACCCAATATTCGACGCCGTGGAGGACCTATGCAAAAAATTGCAGTGATGATAGAATGAACTACGACGAGTACAAAGAGCTGTACAACGATCTGAGGACCGTCGAAGACGTCAGAAGGCTTTCCGACCAATATGACGAGAGGATGCTGGACTCCCTCTTCACCCAGAAAACCAGCAGGGAAGTCAAGAAGAACTTCTACAGGGTGAAGCAGAACTCCAAGCGCATGCTGAAGGAGTGGACCAAGGGAAGATCCATAATGGAGCTGTCCGCGAAATACCGCTTCCCGCCGATTCTCACGGCGATGTTCATCTTCCTGGAGGATGGGGCGTCCAAAAAGGAGTTCTGGAGCTACGTGAACGACCCCGATCTCTTGGAGAGCGAGGAAACCGCCAGGGAAGTGCGCGAAGCGGTCGAGAACGACATCGTCTATTCCCCCCAGGCCAACATCCGCCAGAAAGAGAGGGGCCTGTGGGGCGAGAACCTCCTGCATGAGTGGCTGGACGGCCAAGGCATAGGGTATCGCACTGAAAACGATCTCCGCGGGATCGACGCAACTAAGACGCCGGATTGCCTCTTGGACGAACCGGTGATCTATGAAGGGCACAAAATCTGCTGGGTCGAGAGCAAAGCTTCCTTCGGCGACAACACGGAATTCAGATTCAATTCGAGGAAGCAGCTAGTGCCGTACACCCAGCTCTTCGGCCCGGGTCTGGTGGTCTACTGGGTAGGATGCCTGGACGACCTCGAATGCCCCGAGGGCGTATACGTAAACGACATGTCCGTTATGGACATAGTCCTCGAAAAATTCGAATGAAAAAAAAATTCGACCGCGAAAGCGTCACGCGAGAAAACAATCGAGCCCCGATCGGGGCCCGAGGTTTGTTCACTGATTCTCCATGCGGAGCTCGCCCAGAGTCGCTTCCCTCTCGGCGAATGCGTTGTGCTTGTGGATGGATTCCTCAGATTCGCTGGTCACATCGACGAAGACGTCATCCGGAAGGTCCGGATATTTAGCCACTATGCGCTCAAGCACGCACCTGACCACGTCCTCCACGAACCTAGTCTTCCTGTGAGCGTTGATTATGACCTGGCCTTCATCCGGCCTCTTCAGAAGCTCGAAAGTGGGAGAGGAAAACGAATCTTCAATGATGTCTATGAGATCGTCGGCCTCCACCGAGACGTTATCAGGCAGCTCCATGACGACCGAGCAGACATTCCTCTGGTTGTGCGTCATGACCGGCATGTCGCCATTGTAGTCCAGCATCTCGGTCACGGTCTGCTGTCCGCAGGGGCATGCGGTCATACCTATGACTTCCACCCCGATCTTCTTCAGCAGAACGCCGTCCCTCTCGATGTGCCCACCAGCCATCAGGCCGTAGGATTCGAAAGTGGGCTTCCCAAGGGGGGTGACATTGCTGCGGAAATACTCGGCATAGATGGATACATCCGCGGTCTGGGCATACTCATGATGGACCAGAAGGCGCTTGCAGATGTCTGCTGCCATGTCCTCCAATCCGGAGATCGGATTCTTTATGCTGTCCTCCACGACTTCGTTGAGCACCTCGACGTTCCTGGACATGTGCGAGCCTTTCTGGCTGGCAGGAAGATCGACGGTGATGTCTATGGAACAGTTGAGGGCGTTGTTCAGCGCCCTGCCGACACCATCCCTTTTGACGATGACGGGTTTGCGCACGCCTTTCACACCCACGCGCGTAAGTTTGAATCCGGCTTCCCCTCTGCCGTATTGGAGATCGCATTTCAATGCCATAATGGGGAGCCATACGTCGCCTGTCTAATTAAGCGTTGTCCAACTACATTATTTGTAGGAAAACTGCCCATAGAAAAAGATAATCTATATCTTCAGCGTGGCGACGGCAACATGATGCGTTGCGGCGTGGACGAGGCGGGAAGGGGCTCTGTGATGGGGCCTTTGGTTGTCGGAGCGGTATTCGCTGAATCCGACGATGCCCTGCTGGACATAGGAGTGAAAGATTCCAAGAAGCTCACCCCGAAAAAGCGCGAGGAAATGTATGGGAAGATAATCGATGCGGTCCCCGGATGGTCCGTCTCCATAGCTTCCGCCGCCGACATAGACCGCCTGCGCGAGACGATCAGCCTGAACGAGATCGAGCTCAGGATGTTCTGCGAAGCCGTCTCCAAGCATCCGACCGACGCCATCATCGCCGACTGCCCAGACATAAACGAGGAAGGATTTTCCGCTCGCTTCAGCGCGGCCCTCGGCGGGATGAAAGAAGTTACGGCAAAACATAAAGCGGATGATACATACCCCATCGTATCTGCAGCATCCATAATCGCGAAAGTGACCCGCGACAGGATGATGGAAGACATACGCAAGGAATTCGGCCAAGATATTGGAAGCGGATATCCGAGCGACCGCGACACCATGGAATTCATTGAGAGATGGATAAAAGAGAACGGAAAGGCGCCGAAAGAGGTGCGCTGCTCCTGGGAGCCCGTAAGGGCCATGCTGTCCAAAAGATACAACACAAAGTTAAGCGATTGGTGAACAGAAAATGACAATGGAACAGGAATTGCAAGCTCTCATCGACAAATTCCACAGAAAAGTCGAAAGCGACCCGGAATTGAAGAAAGAGTTGATGCCCATCAAAAAGACTCTCAACATCAATCTCGGCGAAGAGAAATACTCCATGAAAATCGAGAACGCCCATATCTCGGAATTCAAACCGGAACTCCTGGAAAAGTCCGACCTCACTTTGGAGACCACCGTCGAGAATCTCCGCGCGCTCATGAACGGAACTCTCAGGCCGATGAAGGCGTACGTCCTGAAGAAAATCAAGGTCAAAGGGAAACTGGATGACCTCATGTTCCTCAAGAAATTCTTCTGAAACCGATCGCAACAGCTTCCCCGGGAACGTGGATGCAATGTTTCCGGGGATTAGTGTTATATAGGATTACTTAATTTGGGACCTCATAGCGAGGTAGGGTAGCCAGGATATCCCGTCGGGCTCATAACCCGGAGATCGGTCGTTCAAATCGACCCCTCGCTACCATTTTCGGTTTTTCTTGCTTTGATTCAGCCCTCAGTCCATTCGCCTAATCCATTCAGGATTGGTTCCGTTCGGACAGATTCTTCCTGACGAACTCGGGCAGAGGCAGATATGCCCCGATGACCGCCGGGATCGCCATGATTATTGCGCCCTGCAATGGGAAACACAGGAACAGCAGCAGAATCGCCATCACAGGCTTCCGGAGAGCCGCCCCCATCAGAGCCGCCGAGCACACGCACAGGCAGAACGCCGGATCGATGCCAATGACCGAGGCAAGCCCGTATCCTATCGCTATCGCGGAGAATATCAGCGGGAACAGATGCCCTCCGCGCCAGCCCATGTTAACGCACATAGCCGAGACCGCTACCTTCACGAATCCCGTGGCAAGAAGCAGCCCCGCAGACATCCCGACCCAAACCTCGTTCAGCTCGGCCGCCTGCGTCTCTCCGGCAAACATTGTGAACGGGAGAAGCACCCCGGATATCCCCAATATGAGACCGGCCGCCGCGCACATCGGAAGCTCCTTCCCTTTGAGATATTTCCCCACAGCAAACTTGATCGAGGCGCTGAGAACCAAGAAGATCCAGCCGGCGAAAGCCGCCACGAGCGCGATCGGGATGAGCCACATCAGCTCGTCGAGCCCGTGCTCCATATGGCTGTAATATGGCAGCGAAAGCCCTCCGCCGATGTATTTCGACAGCAGATAGAACGCTCCGACTGCGCCGATCACGGCCGCGATGCAGGCCATTATCTTCATCGCTTTGGAGATCCCGTTCGATTCCGGAGCGGCATCTCCCTTTTCGGCCGACAGGTACACTCCCAGAAGCGGAGCCGAGAATATCGCAGAGAGGGTCGCGTACATCCCCAGAACGCTCATCTCGCCCAATTCCTTGCCGATGCGCTTCAGGCGGTCTCCGACCCAGGTGCATAGCGCAGCGATCACGCCGCTCAGACCCGCCTCCGGCCCCACCGATCCGCCGAAAACCAGCGGAAGAATCGCTCCGACGGATATCTTTCCCAGATCCCTGTACTCATAGCGGCGGTCGCGCCTGACTTTGGCCATGACCTCCGAAAGATCCTCCGGGTATGGCCCGATGCGCTTGGCCAGAAGACCTATCACCAAACCGCCGATGGCGCAGACCACTATCGGATAGCATTCCCCGAGATAGATCGGCACCCTTTCCCACAAGGCTTTGAGGCCGATGTCCATCGAAAACAGAACCGCCCATGCGAAAGCCCCCGCAAGAGCACCGGTGAAAATGGCCGCGACCAGAAACGCGATGACATTGGCTTTCGCTGCGCCGCCCGTCGGAATGACCTCCTCTCGAAGGAAAGAATGGTAAGAAGATATAGATGATGGGAGCCGCCTGAACGGCAGGAAAGGCTTCCGACCGAGACAGAGCGCCCCGGCCCGAAAGCCTCCCGATCCTCGGTCAGAGAAGCGACTTAGCCTCGTCGACCGACATGTCCAGAGCTTTCAGCAGGTAGGTGAGAGCCTTCTTGCCGTACGGAGCGCGAGCCTTCGGGTCGTCCATGATCTCACCGTACGAAGCCATCACAGCGTTGTAATACTCGATGGCGAACTCGCTGAACAAGGACGAAGACATGGACTCGTCTATCTCGGCCGCCTCGCAATAGGCTTTCTCGGCCTCGTCATACTTGCCGACCGAGATGCAGAACTGCCCGTACGACTGATAATAATCCACGCGTTCGGGATCCAGCTCGATGGCCTTGTTGTATGCCTCGGTTATGTCTTCCTGGGAAATCTTGGCGCCAGCCATTCCGGAAGCGAAATTCCCGCATTCGGCTTTGCAGTACCAGACCTCGGCTTCCTCAGGGAACTCCGCGGTCAGCTTCTTGAATGCCGCGTACGCTTTTTTGAAATCCCCCTCGTCCATCGCTTTCATCGCCGAAGCGATTTTCTTCTCGGGCGTTGCCTCTGCCATATGATTCCCCCATACTCCTGGCACGGTTATAAAACACTCCGACAAACCTTATAAAGTGCACCGAAAGATGTTTCAGTATGAAGCCTTGGAGGAACGTCGCGGCGGACACCCTTCCGGAAGGATTCGATCTGATGGATTGGAAACTGCCGGAGTACAGCGAGGAATCCCTGCTCAAATGCAGAAGTCTCTGCGCAGAGAACAAATGCGGCAGCTACGGCAGGACCTGGGGCTGCCCTCCCGGATATTCCGGCAACATCCGCGATCTGCGCGGCAAATACGACATGGCCGGGGTTTTCAAGAAGAGATTCGAAGTAGACTTCAGGGACGTGATGGCTTTGGAGAAGCTGGGCGAAGACCTGCAGACGCACGTCAGAAACGTAGTGCTGGCGCTCAGAAGGGAGGGATATGTCAGCGAAGGCTTTTCCGACGGCGGATGCCGCTATTGCGGGGTATGCTCTTACCCGGAGCCGTGCAGATTCCCCGAGATGCTCATTCCTTCCGTGTCTGCCCTTGGCATAGACATGGCCGAGTTCGCGAAAGCCAACGGCGAAGGATTCGCTTTCGAGAAGGATGCCGTCACATTATACGGCGTGGTTTTCATCGGCAGTCCGCGATACAATTTATTATTGAACGCGCGTTAGGCCCCATAGGTCTGACAATGGACAGAGAAACCGTGGAAAGAGTCGCTCGCGCGGCGCACATCAAGCTCACGGAAGCCGAGTTGGAGAAATACAGCAAGGATCTGAACGATATCCTCTCGTATTTCGAGCTGCTGGACGAGGCTCCCGAATGCGAGGAATCGGGAGTGAATCCCATCGAGATCGCCGACGTCCTGAGGGAGGACGAGCCCCGCATAGAGATCGATCCGGACGTCCTGCTCAAAGGCATGGACACCTATGAAAGATACGTCAGGGGGCCGAGGCTGTCATGACCGTCGAAAACATCCTCCCCAAACTGAAGGAGATCAACGACAGATATCGCATGTTCCACGCGATGACCGAGGATTCCGACCCGGGAGACGCCGAATTCCTGTTCTCTGCCAAAGACAATCTGACTTCCATCGACATGGAGACCTGCTCCGGATCCAAGATACTGATCGGATACAGGCCGGCCTTCGACGCCGAATCGATAGCGAAGATGAGGGCCGCCGGCGGGAAGCTCATCGGAAAATGCAACATGGACGAGTTCGGGTTCGGGACGTTCTCCACCAACTCGGGCCTCGAGATCCCCAGGAACCCTTACGATTTGGAGAGAGCTTGCGGAGGCTCCTCCGGAGGATCGGCTTGCGCGGCCGCGGTCTTCGAAGGGCATGTATCCCTGGGTGTGTCCACCGGCGGTTCCATATGCTGCCCAGCGTCGTTCTGCGGCGTCTATGGGATAGCCCCGACGTATGGGCGCGTCTCCAGATACGGCCTCATAGACTACGGGAACTCCCTGGACAAGATCGGCGTGATATCCGCGGATGCCAAAGATCTGAGGAAATACACCCATGTTATCGCCGGTAAAGACCCCAAAGACCCGACGTCATGTGCACAGCCTGAGCTCAAAGACACCGGGAAAAAGCTGAAATCGGTGGCCATCCCCAAGGAAGGGGTGGAAGGCCTGTCCAAAGATGTCGAGAAAGCTTTCTTCGAAGCTGTCGAAAAGCTCAAAGGAATGGGCGTAGACGTGGAGAACGTGGACATGCCTTCCCTGAAATACGCCATGCCCGCATATTACGTCCTCGCGACCTCCGAGGCCTCCACAAACCTCGCCAGATACGTCGGAATGAGGTATGGCCAGCAGGAAGGCGACCACTCCCTCAAATTCGACGACTATTTCAGCTCGTTCCGCTCCAAATACTTCGGAGACGAAGCGAAGCGCAGGATTCTCCTGGGAACTTACACCAGAATGGCGGGATTCAGGGACAGATACTACGCCAAAGCCCTGAAGGTCAGGCAGATTGTCATCAAAGATTACAAGCGCGTGTTCGAGACGCATGATGCCGTCCTCGCCCCCACGATGCCCTTCTCCGCGCCGAGATTCGACGAGATCTCAAACATGTCGGCGCTGGACTCTTACAAAGCCGATTACCTCACCGTTCCGGCCAACATCGCCGGCACCCCGCATATGTCGGTCCCGTGCGGATACGACGGCAACGGCATGCCCATAGGGATGCAGTTCGTCGCCGACCATTGGGATGAAGAGGTTCTGTTCTATGCCGCGGAAGAATGGGAGAAGGGATTCGAGATGAGGAAGCCGGAGGTGGGCGCATGAAGATCGGATTGGAGATACACGTTCAGCTCCCGACCAAATCCAAGATGTTCTGCTCCTGCCCTACCACCGACGCTCCGGCGCCCAACACGCACGTGTGCCCCACATGCCTCGGAATGCCGGGATCCAGACCGGTACTGAACAAGAAAGTCCTGGAATACGGGATTATGCTGGCCAAGATGCTCGGATGCAAAATCGCGGACACCACCTGGTTCTCCAGGAAGACCTACTTCTACCCGGACATGTCGAAAAGCGTGCAGATCACCCAGTACGACAACCCTGTGGGAGAGGGCGGAGTCTACTATCTGGGAGGTAAAAAGCCCATCAGAATAACCAGGATCCATGTCGAAGAAGACCCTGGAAAGACGAAGAGGGTCGGAGACCTGTCATCGCTGATCGACTACAACAGATCCGGCATACCTCTGGCCGAGATCGTCACCGAACCTGACATCTCCACCCCCGCTGAGGCCAGGGAATTCCTTGGGCAGCTCATCGAAGACATCAGATGCATCATCGACCTCCCTGGAGACGGCGAGAGAAGCATCCGCTGCGACTGCAACATATCCGTGGGCAAAGAGAGATGCGAGGTCAAGAACGTCACCGGGCTCAAGAACGTGGAAAGGGCGCTGACATTCGAAATGATCAGGCAGACCAAGATCCTAAAGGCAGGCGGGAAGATCGACAGGGAGACCAGAAGGTTCGACGAGGAACGCGGAGTGACTATCTCCGTCAGGAAGAAGGAGTTCGAATCCGATTATGGGTACATCGACGAGCCGGATCTGGGGATATACCACCTGAAAGAGATGGCCGACTCCATCAAGATAAAGGAGAGCCCCCAGAAAATGGCGCTCAGGATGTCCGACGAATATGGCATCGACAAAAAGATGGCCAAACAGCTGGTATCCACCTCGGTCGGCCTGGCGGAGACGTTCGAGACCGTGGCCAAGAAGTACGGGACCCAAAACGCAATCAAATGGGTGGCCGGACCCGTGAGCTCCAACTGGAAAGCGATGGAATCCAGGGGCGGGAACCCGGACGATCTGATGCCGATAATCGGGAAATTCGCCGCCGGAGAGATGACCGACACCGAATGCGCCATACAGCTGAAATGCGCCATGACAGGAGAATCCGCTGAGGCGGCTGAGGAAGCGTCCGAGGGGCTTGAAGCGCTGATTTCGGAATATCTGGATGAGAACCCCGGAATCGTGTCGGACTACGCCAAGAACGAGAAAGCCGCCAACAAGGCTATCGGGTTCGTGATGAAGCGGAGCGGGGGGAAGCACTCTTCCGCAGAGGTTGTCGAAGCGGTCAGGAAAGCCATCGAATCCAGGATGTGAGGGGATGGAATTCGAGGACGCGATCCGCGCAAGATATTCGGTCAGGAAATACAGCGGAAAGCCTGTGGAAGACCGGAAAATCGATAAGATCCTGGAAGCGGCAAGATTGGCGCCTACTGGGAAGAACAAGCAATGCCAGCGGATCTTCGTCCTCAGGTCCCCGGAAGCCCTCCAAAAAATAGGCGAGCTCTGCCCCATGATATTCGGGGCCCCGCTCGTTATGCTGGTGTTCGCGAAGAAAGGCGAGTCCTGGATAAGCAGATTCACCGGCAGGGACATAGCCGAGACGGACACCGCGATCGTCACCGACCACATGATGCTTCAGGCAACAGATCTGGGCTTAGGCACATGTTGGGTCGGATATTTCGATCCCAAACCTATTTGCGAGGCGTTCGGGATTCCGGACGACCTCACCCTTTTCCATATCCTGGATGTGGGCTATCCAGCGGAGGATTGCGAACCGGGACCTCTCCACAGCCAAAGGAAAAAGACCGAGGAATTCACCGGATTCCTGCGATGCTCAGAGATCGGAACCCTTGAACGCTCTCGCGACTTCGCGGCGAACCTCCGATGGGGAGACCCCGCATCTCTCGGATGCCTCCAGAACGTCCGCGTGCTCCGGCTTCCATTTCGATATCCCGCGCCCCTCGGAGATTTTGGCTCTTATGTCGCCATATTTGGTCGGTACGGTCTCGAATCTCGAAACGAGCTCCTGCCTCTCGCACTGGAACATGCGGACGCCGATGGTCGAAGTGCGGACCATGATGCGGTCCGAGATCCTTTCCCTGTCCTTATCCCGGCACAATACGATCATCAGATGTCCGGGACGGCCTTTTTTCATCATTATCGGCGCTACGCTGACGTCCAGCGCCCCATCTTCCATCAAACCGCGGACTGCCTCCCCTATATCCTCCGGGGACATGTCGTCGAGGTTGCATTCTATCTGGGTGATCGTGAAAGGCTCCTTCCTCATGTCGCCGATGAATGCGCGGAGCATATCCGGTATGCGGGTGTCCTGGGCGCTTCCGAATCCGATTCCGACTTTTTCGTAGGTCATCATGGGCATCGGACCGTACTCCGAAGCGAAATGGGAAACCAGAGCGGCTCCTGTGGGTGTGGTGAATTCCCCTTCGATGTCGCCGGCAAAAACCGGAACGCCCCTGAGAAGCAAAGCTGCGGCCGGAGCGGGCACCGGAAGAGTCCCGTGGGCGCATTCCACGGTGCCGAAACCGGTCCTGAGAGGCGAAGCGATTATCTTTTCAACACCCAGCCTTTCTATGAGCATGCAGGTGCCGACCACATCAGCCACCGCGTCCAATGCGCCAACCTCGTGGAAATGGACCTCGTTCACCGGCTTCCCATGGGCCTCGGCCTCCGCCGAAGCTATGGCCCCATATATCGCCAAAGAATCTTCCTTGACCCTGTCGGAGACGCTCAGGTTTGATATCAGATCCTTTATGTCCCCATGATGGTGATGATGGCTGTGATGGTCCCCCTGATGCTCTTCCTCGCCGTTGACGGTTATGCGGACCTTCAATCCTGATATCGAGGATGCCTCGGCCTTGCACACTTGGGCTGACACCCCAGGTATCCCCGCCTCCGCGATCATCCTCTCGTATTCCTTCGGATCATCCAGAAGCCCGCACAAAGCCCCGGACACCATGTCGCCGGATGCTCCGGCCCTGCATTCCAAGTACAGCGTCCTCACAGCGGCGCGCTCCTTCTGTCTATCATGCTGGCTATATAACCGGCGCCAAAGCCGTTGTCGATGTTGACGACGCTGACGCTGCTTGAGCAGGAATTCATCATCGAAAGCAGAGCGGTCACGCCGCCGAAAGAGACGCCGTATCCGACCGATGTCGGCACAGCTATCACGGGCACATCAACCAAGCCTCCGACGACGGACGGGAGAGCTCCCTCCATCCCGGCGACGGCAACGACTGCCCTGGCCCTGAACAGTTTGTCCTCGTGATGCAGCAGCCTGTGGATCCCCGAGACCCCCGCATCATATATCCTCTCGACCCGGCTGCCTTCGGCTTCCGCAGTGCATGCCGCCTCCTCGGCCACCTTCATGTCGCTGGTGCCGGCGGATACGACGCAGACCATGCTGTTGGGGGACGGCTGAGGCTTCTTGCCCACAACGAAGATTCCGCAGTCCGAATGGCTTTCAGATTCCGTATACCTCTCCGACAGCAGTTCAGCTGTCTCGCGGGGGGTTCTGGTTATCAGGACGCATCCCGCCCCGGCTTCCATCAGCGCATCCGTTATGCCAAGCGTCTGCTCTGGGGTCTTCCCTGCGCCATAGATGACTTCGGTGGCCCCCTGCCTTATGCGGCGGTGGGTATCCGGCTTGGCATATCCGAGATCCACGAAAGGCTTAGCTTTGAGCAAGACCTCCGCATCCTCCGGGCATAGATTCCCGTCCCTGACATCCTGAAGGATCTGCAACGTATTCATTCCGTCTCTCTCCTGCCATAGTCTATAGCCGTATAATGTCTGCGCAAAACTGATTCGACTTCGACCTTCATGGAACGCAGAAGTTCCGAATCGCGCTCTCTGACTTCCAATACGCAACGGTCCCCGCGATCCCTGACGCGATGCCCAGAGAACCCCATCGAGCTGAGGGATTGCTCCGATTCCTCTACCCTTCCGAGCGCTTCCGAAGTTATGGCGATGCCGCCCATGATCCTCGTAGCCAAGCAGGAATTGGAGGGCACATCAGCCGTCGGAAGCCCCGCGCGCCTGGAAAGCTCCCTCACTTGGGATTTGTTTATTCCAGACAGCCTGAGGGGCGACAGCACGCCGAATTCCTCCAAAGCCCTCATCCCAGGCCTTGTGCGAGGGTCATCAGAAAGGTTGGTCGCGTCGATCAGTTCCCTCCCTTGCCCATCCGATATACTCAGGAGAGTGTTGAACATCGATTTTTTGCATAGGTAGCATCTATCCGGGCCGTTCGATGCGATTCCGGGATCCGACAGCGGATCTGCGTCGATGACATGGTGCTCCACGCCCATAGATCCGGCAAACTCGATGGCCGCCGCGGTCTCGGAACGCGCTTGAAAAGGCCCTCTCAGCGTGTATGCCACCACGTCGGCGCCGCATTCCTTGGCCGCGTAAAGCAGATATGACGAGTCTGCGCCCCCAGAAAAAGCCAGCAAAACCTTCGGATGGTCTCTGAAGAACTGCGACAGCCCATTCGGAACGCACGGTCCCGGCATTGGGGCTCCGCAAAATTCATCGCCAATTTGCATCGTCGGCCGGCTCATATCCGAATTACAAAATTGGAACGATATAAAGATGGCGTGTGCATGCACACAAAACTTGTAAATATAGGGGAGAACGCCGAAGCGCCACCCCCAACAGTTTCATTCGATGTCGGCGTCCTCTATGTCGCCGATATCAAGATCTCCGGCGAGGGATATGATCTGGAGCTCCTCGAGCTTGTCGTCGTCGACTTTGGACGGGGAACCGTCTAGAAGAGATACTGCCCTCTTGTTCTTCGGGAACGCGATGACGTCTCTGATCGAATCTTTGTCGAGCAATATGGCGCAAAGCCTGTCGATTCCGATGGCGATGCCTCCGTGAGGGGGCGCCCCGTAGCTGAGCATCTCCACGAAGTATCCGAAGTTCCTCTCTATCCTCTCGTCGTCGAGGCCGAGCTTGTGGAACACCTGCTTTTGCATCTCGACGTTATGGATACGCAGCGAACCGGATCCCAGCTCGTTCCCGTTCAGGCACAGGTCGAAGCATGCCCCTCCGACGTTGGAATCCATGGGATCGCCCTGCGGGAGCACGAATGGGTGGTGGAATGCGTCGCATTTCCCTGAGACCGGGTCGACCTCGTACATGGGGCACCGGTCCATCCAGAAGAACTGGAAGACATCCTTCGGCACCAGGCCGAGGTCCTCTGCGATCTTCTTCCTGAGGAACCCTCCGCCTTCGTAGGTGGATTTCCAAGGCCCTGCAATAATGAACAGCAGATCGCCTTCCTCCGCGCCCATGGTCGCCTTTATGTTGTCGAGGATCTCGGGCGTGAAGTATTTCACGATGTTGCTCTCCAGCTTGCCGCCGACGCACCTCATCCAGGTGAGCCCGCCGAGGTCGACTTTCTTGGCGTAGTGTATGTAACGGTCGACATCGTTCCTTCCGACCTTCTCTCCGGCTACGTCGGCTTTGAGGTTGATACCGGCCACGATGCCGCCTTCGGAGAGAATGTTCTGGAAAATCTTGTAGGGGGCGTCCTTCACGACCTCGGTAAGCTTCACGAACTCGAGCCCGTACCTCATGTCGGGCTTGTCGGATCCGAACCTTTCCATCGCGTCGCGATAGCCTATGTGGGGGAACGGGGTCTGGAGCTCCTTCCCGTAGAGGCCTTTCCAAACGTAGGAGACGAGGCCTTCCATCAGATTCTGGATGTCCTCCATGTCGACGAACGACATCTCCAGATCCAGCTGGGTGAATTCCGGCTGCCTGTCCTTCCTCGAATCCTCGTCGCGGAAGCATCTGGCCACCTGATAGTAGCGGTCCATGCTTGCGACCATCAGCATCTGCTTGAACTGCTGGGGAGACTGGGGGAGAGCGTAGAAAGTCCCGGGGTGCACCCTGGAAGGCACGATGTAGTCCCTTGCCCCTTCGGGGGTGGACCTGCCGAGGATGGGAGTCTCGATCTCAAGGAAGCCGTTCTGCTCCAGGAACTGCCTGGCCAGATGGACGAGCTTGCTCCTGAACTCCATCGCCTGGATCATCTCGGTCCTTCTGAGGTCCAGATACCTGTATTTCAAACGGACGTCCTCATTGGGCAGAACCCCTTCCTTCTGGTCCCCAAGCTCGAACGGGGGCATGACGGAAGTGTTCAGAAGCTCGGCGCCCGTGATCAGAACTTCGATCTCCCCGGTGGGATTCCTGGCGTCATCGGTGCCTTCGACCCTCTTCCTGACTATCCCGTCGATAGACACGACGCATTCGCGAGTGAAAGTAGACATCACCTTCTCGATCTGGCTCTTGTCGCATCCGGCGGGAAGGTCTTCAGGATCGAAAACGACCTGGGTGATCCCGTATCTGTCTGCGAGATCTATGAACGCGACCCCGCCGTGGTCCCTGGAAAACCTTACCCACCCTTGCAGGCATACCTTCTTCCCGAGGTCCGATGCCCTCAGGTCTCCGCATGTGTTTGTTCTTCTCATGAAAGAGCCTCTGCCAATGCCACTCGCTATTCTGAAGCAATATAAAGTAATTATTTAGAGAGAATCATCAGAAGAAATCCTGCGGAAGAGCGGTCTCCCCCGAGCGGGAACGGTTTTGCCGGGTTTTTTGCTTCCGTCGTTCCCTTAGTATTGGTGGATCACCAGCCATACAAAACGCTGCCTTCAGAAAAAGTAAAAGGGACGGACGAGCCGTCCGATGGTTTCAGCTCTGGAACGAGTCCTTGACGGAGTAGACGAACCAGGTGACCAAGATTCCGGCGAACACACCGAACAGGGACCAGAAGCAGAGGACCGCGGCAGCCAAACAGGCGAAAACGGCGATCTTCCACATCTTGCGCTTGATCACGCAGAACATGGACAGAAGGGCAAGAAGCCCGCTGGCGAAACCGAGGCCCGAGAATATGAGGAGATAATTCTTCACTTTCTCGACGGTCAGGTCGGTGTATCCGTGGCTAATTATCCAATTCTGGAAGTCATCATTGGACCATATGGTGTTCGCAAGGGCGCCAGAATCTATGAGCGCAATGAAAAAGAAGATCGTCGCCGGAATGGCGTAAACCGCCAGGGCGAAAACCAACCAGTTCATCCTGCTTTCCTTGAGCATCTGCTCGATTTCCGAGGACCTCTTCTTGAATTCTTCGTCTGCCTCGCTGCCTGCGACCACTCTTCCGCACTGGGGGCAGAACTGCATTCCAGCCTCCAGGGTATGGCCGCATCCAGCACAGAATTTGCTGTCTTCAGGCATGCTTTCCCTTAAATCTTAAGGATATAACTATGTGATGATGGTCCGGTCAACAAAGAATTGATGCTTCCATCAATCAGCCGCCGCCGATTCGAACGATTCTTCGCCCCCGCAACGATCTTCCTCGACATCGATATCTTCCGACGTGAACGGACGCAGATGTTTGGCACCCTCCCTTACCCTTTGTTCGACGCCATGAATTCTTTTTGTCTCTGCTACATCTTTTGCATTGTTGTTTTGCATGATGAATTCCTCCATCATACGGGTTATTGTTTGTTTTAAGATTATTAAAATGACGTGTGCATGCACAACTAACCATTATATACCCCACCCTAACCGCAATAATCCATTTTTTCAACAGAAAAATTTCATACAGGCACCATGTATAAATTTAAATACAGGTAGCCTGTTATACCATCTGAGGCGAAAAGAAATGAGTGATATGCACAAGTCTGCCTGCGAGAAAGTGATGCACCTGAACAGACTGATGAGGAGGAGCATGTTCCCCCGCGACCTGGATCCGATAATGGACAAGACCAGGGGACAGGGACGTGTGATGGCCATCCTCAAGATCAAATCCGAGATAAGCACCAGGGACCTCGCATTCCTGATGGAGATCAGGCAGCAGTCTCTTAACGAGCTCCTGCTCCGCCTGGAGAGGGACGGATACGTCGAGCGCGTGCCCTCAGAAGAAGACAAGAGGGTGATGATCGTCCGCCTGACCGAAAAAGGCCAGCAGCTGAACCAGGATCCCTTCAACGCCGAGGACATCTTCGATTGCCTCGACGAGGAAGAGCTTGGGAGCCTGAACGCCATCCTCGGCAAAGTGATCGCGAGCCTCGAAGAGAAGAGCGCAGACGATGGATAGGAAGACGGCAGAGAATTCATCGAGCGCATGCGCGCATCCATGAGCGAGGAGGACTTCCGCAGGCTCATGAGGATGCGCGGCGGACCCGGCCACGGAAGAGGGCCCAGAGGACCTCCGATGGGAATGCGCTGGAGGAGGCCGGAAGTCCCGATGCCTCCCATGGACATGCCCCGCTGGAAACCCATGGGGTGGGGACAGCCAAGCTGCAAGAACCCGTGGGAAGAGCCCAAGCCCCCGTGCAGGCCCCCGATGGGAGGACCGTGCGGCGGAGGATACGGCTTCCAGCCCATGCCCCCTAGAAGGTTCTGAGATCCAGCGCCTGAGGAATCAGGCAAAAACCCTTCGATTTCGTTTCACGGTTGGGACGAAGGAGAAGGGATCCTTTTTGATGTCCATTATCACGGAAGTGTTGGTGCGGGTCACGCCTCCGATGGAATTTATCCTCTTGACCACGGCGGAGAATTCCTCCCTGTCAACGCATGCGATCCATGCCATGCAATCGCTTTCCCCGGTGACATCGAACACAGCCACCACCTGAGGGATGGCGGCAATCTCCTCCTGGGCGGCGATCACGTCGGAAGCGCTCACATTCACGATTCCCATGTACTCGTACCCGACCTTCATGAAATCTATGTTGGCGCGATATCCGCGGATTACACCTTTGGTCTCGAGATTTTTTACCCTCTGGATAAGAGTGGAGGGGTGGACATCCAGCGTCTTGGCGATCTGCCTGAACGAGCCTTGGCTGGAGGTACTGAGAAGCTCGATTATGCGCCTGTCCAACTCGTCGAATCCGTCCGCAACCATGATATGCAATCTTGAATGTACTTAAATGATATTTATTAACCCGTCAGACATTGGACGTGCCAGCGATAACATGACCGACGAAATATTCAGGCGCGACGGCTATCTCTTCAATTTTGAGGCAGAAGTGGTATCCGTTGAAGGCGACGAAGTGATCCTGGACACGACTGCGTTCTATCCGGGCGGCGGCGGGCAGGTGTGCGACACCGGAAGCATCCGCGACCGTAAAGTCACAGAGGTCCGCATGAAAGGCAAGGATGTCGTGCACATCGTCCCCGGAAATGACCTCAGCAAAGGCGACATAGTTTGGTGCGAAGTCGACTGGGATCGCCGCTACGACCTTATGCGCGGCCACACCGGCGAGCACCTCCTGTTCTGCTCGCTGAAGAGGCAATGCCCCGACCTCACCATCACCAAGATTTACATCTCTCCCGAGAGCAAATACGTGATCGTCGACAGGGACCTCACTTTCGGGCAGATAAGAGCCGCCCTGGAATTCGCCAACCAAGCGATAAGGGACAATCTCCCGGTAACCAAGAGCGTCATGGACAGGGATGACCCAGACCTCGAGAAGGTCAGGATAAAGCTGGACAGAATCCCTGAGGACGAGGAGATCACCGTCGTCGCCATAGGAGACATAGACCTCTCCGCGTGCAGCGGAATCCATGTGATGGAGACGTCCGAGCTGGAGTTCATCACGGTGGACAGGAAAGTCTCCGCCGGAAAGGAAGGCGTCGCGATACACTTCAAAATAGGGGATGCGGCCAAAGATGCGGCCCTTGGCCTATCGATCGATGCGATGGAGATCACGGACGAAATCGGATGCAAGGCCGAAGACTCCCCCAAAGCGGTCGCCAACATGAAGCGCGAGCTGGAATTGGACAGGAAACTGCTGAAGTCCGCTTCCAAAGCCATCCTGGATTCTTCGCCCATCGAAGAGATAGCCGGGTGCAAGGTATTCACCGCGTGCGTGCCCGGAGGCGATCGCACCGCCATGTCGGAGAAAGCCGAATCGATAAGGTCGGAAGGCGGAATCGCCGCGATAGTCTCCGTCGGCGAGACCCTGTCGGTGATGCTCGCTTCCGGCAGCGAAGCCGTGGATTGCAAGAAAATCATCGGCGACGTCCTCAAAGAGTTCGGCGGACGCGGGGGCGGAAAGCCCGAGTTCTCCCAAGGCGGAGCTCCGGATCCGGAATCTGCGGAAAAAGTCCTGGAATCCTTGAAGGAAGCCGTTTCCAAGGCGCTGTCCTGATGCGGCGCCAAAACCATTTCTTCATAGTTAATTTAAAATCATACGAAACAGTAGGCGTGCCCATATGCCAGGAATGAGGATGAACGACCGCCAGATGAAACAGGCGATGAAAAAGATGGGGATCACCCAGTCGACCGTCGAAGACGTCACCGAAGTCATCATCAGAACCAGGACCAAAGAGATCGTGCTCAAAAACCCCGAAGTGGTATGCATAGAGATGCCTGGGAACAAAAGCTACCAGATCAGCGGCCCAGAAACGGTCATGAACATCGGGGAAAACGGAGAGCCCGAGCCGATATTCAGCGAGGAAGACATCAGCCTCATCATGTCCCAGACCGGATGCGACAGATCCAAAGCGCTCGAAGCTCTGAAAGCGACCGACGGGCAGCCCGCGGAAGCGATTCTGAAGATAATCTCGGAGTGATCCCATGTGCTTAGCAATACCCGGAAAAATCGTGAAGATCGAGGGGAACATGGGGGACGTCGATTTCGGAGGGACGATCAGGAAAGCCAACCTTTCCATGGTCGAAGCCGGAATCGGCGACTGGGCAGTCGTGCACGCAGGATTCGCCATCCAGATCATGGACGAGGAAGACGCCCAGGAGACCATCAGGCTCTGGAACGAAGTCCTCGACAGCGACGCGACGGAATTCCGCTGAAACCGAGGGGAATCCCCCTCATTCAATCTTTTCCACTATAGTCTTGCACCAATCCTCCGCCGAAAGCGCGTTCTGGTGCATGTATTCTCCGAGAGAGTTTCTCACGCAGATGCCGTCCATCCCGCCGGAGATCCCGATGCCCCTGAACATGCGGAAACCATATTCCGGGATGGAATGAAGCTTCAGCTCGGAGTAATGGAATTCGTGGCCTCTCACTGAACCCTTGAATATAGGGTTGGCATCGGTGGAGTCGGCTTCCACATATTTCGGGCCGTGCCTGCCGCACATGACGGCGTCCGCATCGAATATGCCGGCCATTCCGTGGCTGATTCCGTCTTTTGTCACTATAGTCTTACACATAGTCATAAGGCCGCCGCATTCCCCTAAGACTATAGTCTTATTTTCAGAAGCGCTCCTCAGACCTTCGAGGAAATCCCGGTTCTCGGATATCCGATCGGCATAAAGCTCTGGATATCCCCCGCCGAGATAGTACATATCCGCGTCCGGAAGAGGGTTCCCGGCCAGCGGGCTGAAATATTTCACCTTGAAACCGGCCGCCTCGAGGCATTCCAGATTTTCTCTGTAATAGAAGCAATATGCATCATCCATCGGCACCGCGACTTTGGCGCAGGCGTTATGGCTGGCGTATGGGGAGCCTTCCGGGAATTGCGCGTCGCAGGATTCGCATATGCCCAGCAGAGCGTCCATGTCGATGTCGTCAGCCAAGGCCTCCAAGCCTCTGACTTCCTCCTCGGACGTCCTGTCCACGGTTTTCAGGCCCAGATGCCTGTTCTTAAGGCCGCATTCAGGATGCTTCCTGACCATCCCGACGATCTCGACGCCGGGACAATACTTCTCCACCGCCTCCCTGAGCTTCCCCTCGTGCTGCTCCCCTGAGATGTTGTTCAGAATGACGCCGCAGATGTCGACGCCGGGATCGAAAGCTTTGAACCCGTTGATCATGGCCGCAGCCGATCTGGTCAAAGAGCGCGCATCGATCACAAGGACCACCGGGAAACCTAGGATCTTCGCAGCCTCCGCCGTGGAGCACCTGTCTGAGACGCCGGAAAGCCCCTCGTAAAGGCCGCGGACGCCTTCCACCAAGCAGATATCCGCGCCCTTCGACGAGCTGCCGACGATCCCGCGGATCCCGTCGCCCGGAACCATATACGTGTCCAAGTTCCTGGACGGCCTTCCGGACGCCACCGTGTGGTACATCGGATCGATGAAATCCGGCCCGACCTTGTACGGCTGGACCCGCATCCGCTTCGACAGGGACGACATTATGCCGGTGGCTATCGAAGTCTTCCCGGCTCCGCTTCCGGCCCCGGCGATCACGACGCCTTTCATCTGAGGAGCTCCCTCAGCGTCTCTCCCGTCTCCAACGGGATGATCTTCTTGGCGCCCATGACCATGGAATGCGATGAGACCTCGCCGACGGCATCCAGACCCATGGAGAGGTAATTGGCGAGCTGCCTCGGCTGGTCCGTGATCAGCAGGTTCCCCGGGAGAAGCTCCGGGTACGCGTGCGGTATCCCGATTATTATGAGAAGGTCCGGGGAGAACTCGTCAACCCTCTCTTTGATCCTCCTCCCGATGAGCGCGTATTCGTCCATGCCGCCGACCGACTCGTACCTGACCCCTTTGGAATCCAGCTCGGAGCGTATCGCCTCGGCATATCCTCTGATCCTCGGGAGCCCCAGATTCCCGTCGAGATTCCCGACGAGGAACAGTTCCCCGCCTAATTTCTCCTTGGCTTCGGTCAGAGCTATGAACATATCTGCGAAACGGAACGCCAGCTCCTTCTTGGCCAGCATGGCGCATGCCACCTTTTTCCCGCTTCCCAGAGCGTCGGCTATGCGTTTGGCTGCTGCGAGCTTCGTCGGGCCTCTGGTCGGAGACAGATACTCCCTCCCGGCCATGCCGACTCTCTTCTCCATCGAAGTGGCCGCATTCATGAGATATATCTGCCTGTCGCGCTCGCCTTCCGAGAGCAATCCAGCCCTGCAAGCGCACTCCAGAGCTTTCACCGCGCCGGTCGTGTTGTCGCCGGAGCAGCCGTGGCTGTCTACGGAGAACACGTTGCAAGGGAGCGCGGCCTTCCTGATGGAAGCGTCCATGTCCTCGCCGATGATCATGCTGGAGCATGTGCCGATCACAGCCACCGTGTTCGGACGGAATTTCTCCCAGGACATCTTCAGCGTCTCCACCAAAGAATCGGAGCCTCCGAAGATCAGGTCATCCTCCATGAGGCCGCTGGTCACTACTCTGACTCCGGCTTCCTCCAGCATTCTGGATGCCATGAAGCAGCAGCCTGCTGGCCCATGGACCACGATGACATCGACATTCAGATCTCTGAGCGTATACATCGCCGCGACGATAGGGTTCGGGCGGGGGTGGATTATCTTCATTGCCATGCCTCCTTGATGAATGTCACGACCGTTTTGTGGCCGGAAACGTCGACCTCTTCCCCCTTACCGTCGGTTATGACGTACTCCACGCCGTACCCATCCAGAACCTCGCGTATGAGCGGGGCCTTCATCTTGTCGCAGACCTTCCTGCTGACCGGGTCGACTACAACGAAGCATCCGTCCAAAGCGCCCATCGCCTTCAGGCACTCCATGGTCATCCCGATGGAGATGTGCGATATCCCCGGGTTTCTCTCCTTCACGAGCCACCGGCCATCTTGGAAGTATACCTCGCCTCTGCCCGGAACTCCGCGGAAGGACTCCAGCGCCCCTTTCACTTTGTCGGCCTGGATTCCCATGCTCTCTGATATCCTGAGAACAGTATCGATGGCCGGAAGATATTGCGTGGAAATATAATCGGGCGAGAGCGACGCTTCCCATTGCGCCCCCTGATAAGAATACTTTATGCGCAGCGGAGAACCGAGCTTCGGCGCATCGATGGCGCGGCAGTTCTCACCGAAGGTTTTGAAATCAAATCCAGACGCTCTGGCCCTCCAGAAATCCAGCTCGTCTTCCTTCACGAAATTAGTTCCGGAGGAGAATATCTGGACCTTGGCATCGGAAGCTTTCCTGGTGTCCTTGGCTATGCCGTAATCGTCCACCAGATTGGTTATGACGGCGATGTCCGCGCGGCCGCTGCCTCCTAGGGAGACCTCCGATATGATGACGTCATAGCCTTCCGTTGGAAGCTCCAGTATGAATGGGGGTGCGATGCTTCTGAGAGCCTCGACCTTGTGGGATCCCCCGGAATACGGGCCCTGCCCTCTTGAGCTGTGCAAGAAGACCTTCTTCCCGCAGGAGTCCAGGATGTGGGCGAGAAGATAGCACGCGCTGGTCTTCCCTTTCACGCCGGTGACCTCTATCCTGAACGGAAGCCCGTCCGGGATGAGTTCCTTCACCGCATCGCTGAAGGTGAGTTTCCTGTCGAACGATGCCTTGCCTATGAACGAATCGGGGCAATGGGCGGGCATGATTACGGCGTCGAAATGCCTCTCGGGAGCCTCGTCCAGCGCAACCAATCCTCTGGCTGCCATGCGCGCATCGCATTCGGGAGAGGACACCTTGTAGACGTCCACGCAGGTCACTCCCCATCCGCGATCCATCAGGCGCTCGGCGATGACGAACCCGCCATGGGTCATATCCAACACGAGAGCTTCCATGCCCATGCCTCAGAGCATCTCTCTGGCCTTGGCCGCGAATATATCGGTCAGACGCGGGTCCTCGCCGACCGGCGTGACATAAACCGCCCTGACCTTCCTTCCGGCGCATTCGATCACGCTGTCCGGACAGCCGTCCGTCTGCCTGATCTTGGGAGGGATATCGTTCTTGAGGTGGTCTCCGAGCGAGATGAAAAGCGGGAGGACGATTATCTCGTCGAACCTTCCGTCGGCGCAGGAGTCGAAGACTTCCTTGAGGTCGGGCTCGTCGAACTCGTTGAACGCGGGGAACACGTTGGAGAATCCCATATCCTTGAGGCGGGAAGCGTTCAGGGTTATGATCTCCTTGTTGTGGGGAAGCCTGGATCCGTGGCCGACCACTATGATCGCAGTGTCCGACCCTTTCTTCGTCTCCTTTATTTTCTCAGCCAGAATCGTCGCGAGCATAGCGTCTTTGCCGAATGGCTCTCCGAAGCTGACTTTCATTTTGCGCCCGGAGAACTCTGCCTCGCCTTGCTTGCACCCGTCTTTCAATCCGAGCTTCGGCGGGATGTCCCTGACCATGTGCAATCCGGACGCTATGAAGAAGGGGATAGCCATGACTTCGTCCACGCCGTCCGCGGCCATCTTCTCCATCGTCTCCCCTATGAATGGGTGGGAGGTCTCGTTGAATCCAATATAAACGTTCTCGAATCCCATCTCTTCCAGGCGCCGCTTCTGCAGCTCCATTATGTCTTTGTTGTAGGGGTATCTCGATCCGTGCCCAACTATCAGCAATGCTTTCTTCGCCATGATATTCACATCCCTCTGAGACCGCCTGCGGCCTCCTCCGATCTGCGCATCAATTCCGATGCCAGGCTGCGATACGCTTCCGCCTGGGCCGAATCCGGTGCGCCCTGCATAACAGTCATGTTCATCGCCTCGCATTCCTGGACCGTCCCGGATCTGGGCAGGATGGCGATGACTTCCGTGCCCAGCTCCTCCGCCATCTGGCGGACTTTCTCATCCTCGCCGAGGATAGCCCTGGAATTCTGTATGAGACCGCCGAAACGGGCATAGCCGCTGTCGGAGAATCCTCTCACCGCTTCCGCTATGTTGCCGGCGGCATACAGAGACATCATCTCCCCCGAAGTGACGACGAATATGTCCCTGGCATAGCCGTTCCTTATCGGCATGGCGAATCCGCCGCACACCACGTCCCCGAGAACATCGTACAGCACGACATCGGGGCGGTAATGCTCTACGGCCCCCAGCCTCTCCAAAGTCTCAAAAGCAGCTATTATCCCTCTGCCAGCGCATCCGGTGCCTGGCTTGGGGCCTCCGCACTCTACGCAAAGGGATCCCCCATATCCTTCGAAGACTATGTCGTCCAATGTCGGCGATCCCCCGCCGCGGACGGCGTTGAGAACGGTGAGCGGCCTTTTCCCGCCCAGCAATAAACCGGTCGAATCGGATTTCGGATCGCAACCTATCTGCATGACTTTCAGCCCGCGCTCGCAAAGGGCGGCGGTGACGTTGGAAGTGGTGGTCGATTTTCCGATTCCGCCCTTCCCATAGATGGCAATCCTTCTCATATCTGAGGGTAATAAGCATTGATTAATAATTGTTACCAATAAAATAACACTGGACGCTTTCATTGA
Organism: Candidatus Methanomethylophilaceae archaeon; assembly: GCA_017524805.1. Classification (NCBI taxonomy): domain Archaea; kingdom Methanobacteriati; phylum Thermoplasmatota; class Thermoplasmata; order Methanomassiliicoccales; family Methanomethylophilaceae; species Candidatus Methanomethylophilaceae archaeon. The sequence continues at coordinate 7,977 of JAFXUX010000008.1, read as the reverse complement.
AATTACGCCGAAGAAAAACCGCCAGAATCATTTCAAATCACAAGAATTGACTCGATAAAGAAAAAAAAAGTCCGGGATAGAACCCTCCCGGATGGGTTTGGAAATCAGTTTTCTGCGTCCCCGGATGAGGAACCGCTGGACTCGGAATCACGAGGTTTCCTATCGAAATCGCGCTTCGGACGGTCTCCGAAGTCCCTGCGCGGGCGATTCCCATAATCACGCCTGGGGCGGTCACCGAAGTCCCTGCGGGGCCTCTCCCCTTCGGAGCTGCCCTCGCCCTCTTCTCCATAATCGCGTTTGGGCCTGTCGCCATAATCCCTTCTGGGGCGGTCGCCGTAGTCCCTCCTCAGACGGTCACCGAAGTCGCGCCTGGGTCTGCCGCCATATCCTCCGCGGCCGCCGAAATCCCTTCTTCCGCGTCCGTACCTCTCTTCGTTGGCTTTTCTGCGGGCTTCCCTGGCTTCCCTGTTGATGACGGCGGTCCCAGCATTCTCATAACCCGGATCGACGTAGGTGCCCTCGTAGATATCTTTCTTGGAGACCCACTCGACGGGCATCGGAGGTTCCTTCCACTTCTTGCGGTAATCGCGTTGGCTGGGTTTGCTCCCGGTCTTGTAGGCGGCGTTGCGCTCCATCTTCTGCTTAGAGACGCCTCCGTGCCTCTCGCGGAGACCTTCATCGGTTTCTTCCTCCGCAGTTTTTTCTTCGAAATTCCCAGAATATCCTTCTGCAATATCAGAAACGCCTTCCTCATCAGATGAATGGCCTATGGCTTGCAAGACTTCTGAGCGCTCTCCCTCGGAAAACTCCTGATTGAAAGTCTTCTCACCGAATTCTTCAGGAGCAGCCATCCCCTTCGATTCTTCTGAATCTATGGGCCTTTCATTATAATCACGTCTGGGGCGGTCGCCGTAATCCCTTCTGGGACGGTCCCCATAATCCCTGCGAGGTCTGTCGCCGTAATCTCTTCTTGGACGGTCTCCGTAATCGCGCCTGGGTCTGTCTCCATAGTCACGCTTGGGGCGGTCACCGTAATCCCTCCTCGGACGGTCACCATAGTCACGCTTGGGGCGGTCACCGTAATCCCTCCTCGGACGGTCACCATAGTCACGCTTGGGTCTGTCCCCGAATTCGCCCTTGGGTCTGTCTCCGTACTCACGCTTGGGTCTGTCCCCGAATTCTCTTCTTGGCCTGTCGCCGTAGTCTCTCTTGGGACGGTCACCGTAATCGCGCCTGGGTCTGTCTCCATAGTCGCGTCTTGGCCTGTCTCCAAACTCCCGCTTAGGACGATCCGATCTGTCACCGTAACCATTATGCGGCCTATCAGAATCGGAATACCTCGGCTTCCTGTAACCGTCTTTCCTCCTGTAATCGGGTTTACCCTGCCTCCCGGCCGATGACCTCTCCCTGTGATACCCATCGAATCTACCGTTTTTCTTTCCATCGCTGGAATCTCTGTCATAGCCGGAATCTGCCATTGAATATCGAGCAGTCCTTATCGTACCTTACTTAAAAATGTTCGTGCCAGCCAGATTGTTTAGACACGAAGTTATCTGCGAAAATGTTGTTATAATACGGGTGCCACAATCGATTGACAAGATATTGTTTCTGACTTGCAACCAATGAAACCGATTGATGCGAACCGAAATTCAATGGGAATCGTTAAATATTGCTTAGCTATGCTCATGTTCGGCAAGACGGCCATAGCGGCGGGGAAACACCCGGTCCCATCCCGAACCCGGCAGTAAAGTCCGCCCGCGTACCTGTCTGTACTGTATTGCGCAAGCGTACGGGAACTCAAGCACGCTGTCTGCCACTTTCTTTGATTCATTGAGACAGTCGAGAGACTGCGAATGCATCGATGGCTCTGGACTCTCGGTCGATTCGCATGATGAATCCCCGCGCGACTGCCAGCATCAATTATATCGTAAATGAGCGATTTCGTAGCGATGAAAGGCACGGAAGCGCTTCTTGACATGCTGGAGAATAGGGGGGTGGACACGATCTTCGGATATCCCGGAGGCAGCGTGATCCCGATTTACGACGAACTTCTCGATTCTTCCATAAGGCATGTGCTGGTGCGCCATGAGCAATGCGCCGCGCATATGGCCGACGGATACGCCAGAGCTAAGGACATGCCTGGGGTATGCCTCGCAACAAGCGGGCCTGGAACCACGAATCTGGTCACCGGGATAGCCACCGCCTTCGCCGATTCCGTGCCTATGATAGCCCTTACCGGCCAGGTGGCGGCAGGCTCTCTCGGCCTTGGGGCGTTCCAGGAAGTCGACGCCTACAGCCTTCTGATGCCCATAACGAAGCACAGCTACAGGGTGCTCGACGTCGACAGGCTCCCCCATGCCATCTCCGAAGCGTGGGACATCTGCAGGATGGGCCGCCGGGGCCCGGTTCACATCGACCTTCCGGTGGACCAGATGAACTCGGAGATCGACGAATCCACTTTGGACAGGCGTTACGGCGTGAAACCCCTTGTAGACGACCTTTCAGGGATAAACCAGGCTGTGAGATGGATAAGGGAATCCAAAAAGCCCATTATCCTAGTCGGCGGCGGCGCCATGGGCGCTTCTGAGGAGGTCATGAAGCTTGCCATGGTTCTGGGTGCCCCGGTGGAATCCACGCTGATGGGCGTCGGCGCTGTGCCATGCTCCTATGAGATGTATGTAGGGCCTCTGGGCCTGCATGGGAGGATGTCGGCCATCGCTCTGACCGAGGAGGCTGATCTTGTCATATCAATAGGAAGCAGATTCTCCGACAGAACTTACAGCGCCCATGACCGCATGACGGACAAATGCGCCAGAGTGATCCACATAGACATCGACCCTACCGAGTTCGGGAAGCACGGGCATGACTGCGTAAATCTCCGCGCGGACGCGAAAAGAGCGGTGTCCCGCTTGCTGACCGCGCTGGGATCCGACGTCCCCAGCATAGCCGCGTGGAAAGAGAAGGCCCTGTCATACAAGCGCAGATGCGAATGCGACACTGACATCCAAAGCGTGCCGATAGCCCCGCAGAAAGTCATGCGCGAAATCAACGCCGTCTTGGACGACGACACTATAGTGACGACAGACGTAGGCCAGAACCAGATGTGGGCGATGCACTATCTGGGCATCGAGCATCCGCGCCAATTCATAACTTCGGGAACCTTCGGAACAATGGGATTCGGCCTGCCGTCCGCGATAGGGGCGAAAGCCGCGCTGCCTGAGAAGGATGTCGTCGCCGTGACCGGAGACGGAGGCCTCCAGATGGTCATACAGGAGCTGTCTACGTCGGTCGCCGAGGATTTCCCGGTGACTGTGGTCCTGCTGAACAACGGCAAGCTGGGCATGGTCAGGCAGATGCAGAAGCACTACTGGAACGGAAGGTATTCCGGGGTCGACCTGAAAGCGGACCCCGATTTCGTCACAGTAGCCAAAGGGTTCGGCGCCAGAGGGATCCGCGTGGAGAAGCCCGGCGAGATAGCGGACGCCCTCCTCGATGCGAAGGGATCGGACCGCACAACCGTGATCGAAATTATGGTCGATCCGGAGATGGACATGCTCCCGATGTTGCCCGCAAACCCAGACATTCCTATAGTAAAAGGTTACTGCAGATTCTGAATCACATGAAAGGGACGAAAGCGCTCGTTAAATTGCTGGAAGACAAGCAGGTGGACACCATCTTCGGGTATCCCGGAGGAAGCGTCATACCGATTTACGATGCTCTTTACGACTCTTCCATCAGGCATGTGCTGGTCCGCCACGAGCAATGCGCCGCCCATATGGCCGACGGATACGCCAGAGCCAGCGGCATTCCCGGGGTCTGCCTTGCCACCAGCGGACCGGGAGTGACCAACCTTGTGACCGGCGTCGCGACGGCATACGCCGATTCCATCCCCATGATCGCTTTGACCGGGCAGGTCGGGACCAACATGCTGGGATTGGGCGCATTCCAGGAAGTCGACGCCTACAGCCTTCTGATGCCCATCACCAAGCACAATTTCCGCGTGCTTGATGTTAACAGACTTCCCCATGCGATCAAGGAAGCGTGGGACATATGCCGCGCAGGGCGCCCCGGGCCCGTCCACATAGACCTTCCGGTGGACCAGATGAACTCCGACATGGACGAATCCTATCTCGGCGAGACCTACGGCATCAAACCGGAGACGGAAGACCTTTCCTATCTTCAGGAAGCCGCCAGATGGATATCGGAAGCCGAGAGGCCGGTGATCCTCGTTGGCGGAGGTGCAGTCAACTCCCAGGATGAGGTCATGGAATTCGCCCGCCTCCTGAGAGCGCCGGTAGACACCACCCTCATGGGCATGGGAGTGGTTCCGTCGTCATATGAGCTGTGCATGGGCCCGCTGGGAATGCACGGAAGGATGTCCGCCAAAAGCGCGATGAACGGCGCGGACCTTGTGATCTCGATAGGAAGCAGATTCTCGGACAGGACTTACAGTCCCCGCAGCAAGATCCAAGACCCGAAAGGGAGAGTGATCCACATAGACGCCGATCCCACAGAATTCGGGAAGCACGGGCATCAGAACCGCATAGACCTGCTCGGAGACTGCAAGAAGATCGTCCCTATGCTGACCTCGGCCCTGAGAGGATACGTCCCCAAAGAGAAGTGGGCGGCGGAAGCGGAAGGCTTCAGGAAGAGGTGCCGCTGCAACACGGATCTGAACAGCATGCCCATAGCGCCCCAGAAGCTGATGCATGAAATCAACAAAATCATCAAAAACAATACCATAGTCACCACCGACGTTGGCCAGAACCAGATGTGGGCGATGCATCACCTGAGCTTCGAGCATCCCCGCAGGCTGCTTTCTTCCGGCACTTTCGGGACCATGGGCTACGGGCTCCCCGCGGCCATCGGCGCGAAAGCCGCCAAACCTGATTCTGATGTCATCGCGATAACTGGGGACGGAGGGTTCCAGATGGTCATGCAGGAGATGGCCACATCCATATCCGAAGATCTTCCGGTCACTGTGGTGATCATGAACAACGGCGTGCTCGGAATGGTCAGACAGTGGCAGAAGCTCTTCTGGGACAGGAGATACTCCAGCACAACGCTCAACGGGAACCCCGACTTCGTGAAGCTGGCCGAATCGTTCGGAGCCAAAGGAATCCTGGTGGAGAAACCTGGCGAGATAGCCGACGCACTCAAAGAAGCCAGGGACTGCTGCAGGACGTGCCTCGTGGAAGTCAGGGTTGACAAGGAAGAGGACGTCCTTCCGATGCTTCCCGCGGATCCGAACGCCCCGCTGGCCAAAGGCCGTTGCGCATACTGAGGGCGAATCGTGCCAGATCTGTGAAACACAACGTTTCGAATCGTGCGGTAGATGCAACATATTTCGGGCCGATGCAGTTTCCTTTAAATATAATACCCTCGAATCGTGCCAGATATGTGAAACACATCATTCTGAATCGTGCTAAAGATGCAACCATGAACAACAAGTAAATATCCATAATGCAAGTTAGAAACAATGTTCCGGCGCAAAATCTATGACGAAATCCTATCCTGGAAAAAAACCTGATTTCCGTTGGAGACCACTTCAAAGAGGACGGATTGGATCCGGACCTCGTTTTGCTCATGTGAAAAGTATCTGCTTGGAATCGTGGCCGACGGCAGGGGCAAGACTGTGTGCAACCGCTTTGTCAACGGGGAGCTCGACAAGATTTCGTGGGGGCACGTGCCTATATTCGTCACAGATGGCTGCAAGCCGTATCAGAAAGCACTCTTCGACCGCTACAGCTACGAGGTCTGGACACGGGCAGAGGAAGGAGAGGGTGTCACAGGGAGCCCAGCACGGCCTTGAACTACGGCATCGTGGAGAAGACTCGCGAAGGCAGAAAGTTGAGGAGCGTCCATCGTTATGTTGCATACGGCCATGTGCCGGAGGAGTTCCTCAACACCTCGGCTATCGAGCGCCAGAACCTTACGTTGAGATGCTTCTGCTCCCGTTTGAGAAGGAGGCCCATTACCTTCGGCAGGAACAGGCAGTCCGTTCAGGACTGCCTGGATCTGTTGAAATCGAACTACAATCTTTGCACTCCGCATGCCTCTCTTTCGCTTTCGAAGAAGAAGAACGAAAAGCGCAAGGCTGTAACTCCTGCCATGGAAATTGGTCTGACAGATCATGTCTGGAGTATCGGCGAGGTCATGTCTTTTCTTTATAGACAAAATATCAACTAAAAAATATAACATCACCATCATTATTTAACATCGACCTAAAAAATCAGCGAGGGTTCAGCGACTCCAGATGATGCCCTTTCCGCCCCATAATCGAAATCATACCGCCTCCCAGCGGAAATGCGTTCATCACATCGGAAATGTATCTTCACCGCGCAAACCTCGGATAATCGGTACCAACCATTATATCGGGTTTCAAAGTACGGGACACGCATGGACGTTGAGGAGCGCGTGTTGGAAAGGATAGTGCCCTCCGAGGAGTACGTGGCCGAGCTCGAAGATAAATCGCGGCGCCTTATCGCCGAAGTCACGGGATACGCGGCAGAGCACGGCATCGACGTGGAAGTCACTTTGGCGGGCTCTTTCTCCAAAGGGACGTTCCTTTCGGACCCCGATTTCGACGTCTTCATGATGTTCCCCAGCACCGTCCCTCACGACGAGCTCGAAAGGATCGGGCTGAAGATCGGCGAGGACATCCTCCACGGAACCAGAATGTTCTCGGACCACCCGTATACCAGAGGGAATTTCGAAGGGATAGACGTGGATTTGGTCCCTTGCTACCGCCTCGACAGCACGGATAAGCTGAAGAGCGCGGTGGACCGCACCCCGTTCCATACGAAATACATCCTATCCCACCTCGATTCGAAGCAGAAGAACGAGGTCCGCCTGCTGAAGAGATTCATGAAGGGCATAGGCACCTATGGGGCGGAACAGGATGCCAGAGGATTCTCCGGATACCTCTGCGAAGTCCTCGTAGTCTATTACAAATCGTTCAGAGGCGTTCTGGAAGGCTCCCAGAGATGGAAGAGCAACTACACGATAGCCATAGAGGGCAAAGGGCCGTCGATGGTCGCCCCGTTGGTGGTGTACGATCCGGTGGATTCCCGCAGGAACGTCGCTTCTGCGGTCCATGAAGATACCATGGGCACCTTCATAACCGCCGCCAAGGCGTATCTCGCCGATCCGAGCGAGAGATTCTTCTTCCCGGAGAAGAGAGATGCTCTTCCCAGAGAGGATCTGGCGGCGATCGCCGAGAAGCACGGCTCCAGGCTGGTTACGGCCATATTCGACAAGCCGGAAGGCATATTGGAGGACAGCCTCTATTCCCAGCTCTGGAAGACTCAGTACGCACTCGGGAAGAAGCTCAACGAATTCTCGTTCAACGTGCTCCGCGCGGTGCACGACATCCAAGGGGACAAGCTGGTGGTGATGTACGAGATCGAGCGCGACATGCTGTCGAAGACCCACAAACACTATGGGCCGCCTGTGTGGGTGAGCAATTCGAACACTTTCCTCGAGCGCTGGAAGAACAACGAATACGGGAGCCCGTTCATAGAGAACGGAACTTGGACGGTCATAGCCGAGAGGATGTATTTCACGGCGAAGGAGATGCTGTACGACGAAGCCGCCATGTCGGGCCTTGGAAGGGATCTGGATCCGAACACGATGCAGGTTCTGAGCCATGTGCAGACTTTGGCGGCCGCAGACCCGCTGATGATGACCGAGCTCCTGGATCCCAAACTTCCGTGGGAAGTCTGAGGCCATCGCCTTTCCGGTCTCATTATAAAAGTTCCTATGGCCTTGCGATATCGCTGCCAGATCGTCGTTTCCATCGCTCTGAAACATCATCATCGGCTTGAATGGACGGGCAGACCTTCATGGCACGTTCTATATTGACGCAACCAATTAATACCGATGCGCAGATGACGCGCCAAAGGGCCTGTGGGTTAGCTTGGTATACTTGCAGCTTTGGGAGCTGTTGACTCCGGTTCAAATCCGGGCAGGCCCACC
>JAFXUX010000007.1 GCA_017524805.1 Candidatus Methanomethylophilaceae archaeon | reverse complement strand
TCTGGCTATCCGGCGGTCCATGTGATCCTCTATCTGGAGACGCCCCTCAAGGTCAGGTGGCATCATAAGAGCGGCACTTACCGTCCCGACCCGACCGATCCGTACACGAGGTCCGTCCTCGGGAAGCTCAAGAACCTCAACGACTGGAACTCCAGGAGCCCCCTCTGGCGCGTGGGATTCGTGGACGTCTATGCGTTCACCAGGGACTGCATGGGGATGAAAGGGTATACCAACCCCATCAATTACATCGCGAAGTACATATCCAAATCCCTGGACCTCGAGGGCATACCAGATATAGACAAATGCAAGCGGGTCTCGGATCTCCCAATGAAGTTCTGCACCCGGGTATGGACGATACTCAACAGCCTGATCTGGAACTCTCAAACATGGATCCTTTCCAAATCATTCAAAGAAGACCTCAAGAAGATCAAGGAGCAGAGGCCTCCCTCGCCTTGGGTATGGGTGGACACAGTCCATATCTCGAATCCTTTTCTTTATGAATGGATGGGTTGGGACATCCATTTTCTTCCTCGGGGAACTGTTTTTCCAGCCCCTACAGGGGCATCCCCGTAACCACCCCTATCGCAATCGGGACGCCCGCGACGACGCCGTAGCCGCCAGGCTGGCGGCGTCGGGGCGGACCGACAGCAGCGCACGCCGAGCGGAGCGTGCCCGAGGCGTAGCCGAGGGCCGGCATGCGCGCGAGAGCCCCGCAGGGGCGATATCCGGCCGCGAGCTTGCGAGCGGACGGGGGGATAGCGACCCCGAGCGAGCGAAGCGAGCGAGCGGGGAGCGCATAGACTTGATGAAGATAACCAAAGTTGAAACTATGGGATGTCTGACGCTTCTCTCAATTTCTGAATGTTCGTATGGCGGGGTCCTCTCAGCCCAATCCGTTCTGGACCGATACCGCCCATTCGTCCAGCTTCGAGCCCTGTTCGTACAGGGAGATGAATGTCCTGGTGTAGAACTATGCCTCTTCCTGGTTGTATATCACGCTGCGGACGCGCCGTCCAGATCGTATTCAATGTCCATCCAGGACCTTTCCGTTATCTTCTTGAAGTCGCCCCGGGTGTATACCACGTCCCCCGATTCTATGGCCATCATGAAGTCCAGTGCTTTTCGGAGATGGGGTGCGTTTCTTTGCTACCTCTTCTGTCAAGGTATACGGTGTTATAGATCGTGTCCGTCATTAATCGAGGACGCCGATGTTTGTAGTTCCTCACCTTCAGGGGATGTTGGCTTTATCGAGCGGTCCCGAGCTTATCGCATGGTCGCGGAAAAGCATCTGTCACGATTCTGCGGAGTAATGCTCGGGACATGCTCTGAGGCATTCAAATTCTTCTTTTGCCTGGTCTCTTCGTCTTTTCTTGTGTGGGAGGAGGAGACCAGGGCTCAGCGGACCGCAGCCTGTCGTTGAGCGCATCCATGTCGACGAAGTCCTCGTCCTCTATCGGTGTGAAGTCGTCATACGCACGGCATACTGCGTCGAGCAGATTCTGATTGTATTCGCGGCCGCATTCTTTCTCCTGTGCGAGGTCGATCTCCATTCTGCAGAAGAAATCGCTGGCTTCTTCTAAATCGGACTCTGAAAGCGGGATCGACACGCCAATCTCGGGAAGGAACTTCTTGAGCAGCTTCACCGAAGCATCTCTAGGGACATACTCCATGCCATCATCTTCTTTTTGCTGTTGCTTTGGATGTTTTGGTATTTTTTCTTTCTTTTGGTAAAGCGGCCTTTTTCGCAGCGGCTCTTTTATTTCTGGTCAAAGCGGCCTTTTTCGCAGCGGCTTTTCTTTTTTCTTTGTTAATTTCCGCCTGGGTCTTCATGTGCTCGCGTTTTATTCCAAGTTTGCGAGCGTCTTTTTTGTTCAGCACATGTATTGTGGGCACTGTTTTTTTGACAGGGTTTATTTCGGTCGTAGTCTGTCTGTTATGACGATCATAGGATGGTTCTCCTTTATTGTTGATTGTAACTTTGCTAACGGCTTCGGGTTTGTGGCAGAGGTTCTGAATCATCGCCTCGTTAGGGATTCCACGATCGACCATCTGGTTTTGTGCGTGGGAGGTCACTATGAACCTTCCGACTTTGACCTGCCTGGTATGAGGGTTTTTCATGTTTCTTCTATTCTTTTTACGGAATTCTTCTGCAGTCATTAAATCAATCCCTGTGGAATCGTTTCTAAGATTCCAACGTGTACTGCATTTTTCTTCTAGTATATAGTCATTCTATTAAGTAATAATAATTCTAATAAGTACCAAAATTTTAAAAAACTGTTACGCATAAGTATTTCTATGAGCGAACCTACAAAGACCATCTCAATCAGAATTCCCAAGGGATGTGTAGACCTCATTGACGAGAATATAGGGAGATACGGTCATCTCAGTACCAGGCCCGCCTATATCGTCTTCGCGATGGAGAACATGTTTAGGTCTTTTGTCAGTCGCAGGATAAAACTCGATTCTGATCTCGAATCCATGAAAGACATGGTCGACGGGGCACTAGATCCTAATGTGATATTATCCATTACGAAAAAGGTACTGGATGGATTCATGGAGAAGTATTCGTCATACCAGGGCGAGGGCGTGCAGATCCTTCTCCGCGTGCCTGAGAAGTTCCTTCAGGACATCGAGGACTATGCCACTGTCCTCGGCTTTTATTCCGACAGGAACGATTTTATCCGCATGGCTATCGTGGATCAATTGGAGAACGACAAGAGCATGGCCGACAAAATGGAAAGGGTCCGCGAGCATAGGACGAAACAGAAGATGAGTAGCGACGCCATCGTGAAGAGCATGCTCAGCAAGATGGAGGAGGACCCTTCCGGCATCGAAGGTCTAGTGGATATCTTTCAGAAGGTCATCAAAGAGGCCAATGGGAAGTGAACAGGGGGAGTTCGGTTCCTTTCTGTTTATATTGTGCAGCTGCATGGCAAATTTTTGCTTCGACCTTCATCTATTTTTAAGAAACTTCTGTTTGGTTGAGGAGGGTCGATATTTCACTTAACTCATGCTCGGACCCTTGATATTGGTCTGTTTTGATTTATCATAAATAGTTCCACCTATGGAATCTATGCTATTATCAATTTTTGCCTTTTCTCATCTCGCGTTCGGCCTTGTCTTTGAGATATTCCTGTTTCGCTTTTTCCAGGGCTACCTCGGGGTCCTCGTCCGCGATGTGATCGAGCCTTTCATCTTCCAGCTGCTTGACCTTCTCGCGGATCTCATCCCCTTCGAAGTCGTATCCGTTGTATTTTTTGGTGTCCTTGCGGATTATTATGTTCCCGTTCTCGGCGTGGAACTCGACGTAGTCCCCGAGCTCCAGGTTCAGAATGTCCGGAAGTCCCTCCACGAGGCTGATCCTGTTGTTCTGACCGAATTTGGTGCGACCTATCATTACCATGAATATCACTAATGACATCAATGGAAAACTTATAAATAGAATTCTTAGCATTAATGCTATTGATAACATGGATACCTCAAATGTTATTGATAGCAACGGACGGCAAGGATCCTCGCTCGAAGCGGGTCCCCGGACCGTCGAGGACATCGGGCGTCTGGTTTCAGCGAGCATTCTCGCCACTTTCATGCGCGAGTTCCCGCTGACGTACCTGGACAAGGACGAGAGGAGGGTCTTCGTGGCCTTCCAGAGCTTCGCGGTCCGCATGGAAGCGAAGGAGTTCGAGAAGGCGGGGATAAGCAGATGACGCGCTACCCGTTCACCGACTGTATAAAGGAGTACCTCCCGACGGAGAGGGGGCACCTGGCCGCCTCGACCTATGATACGTTGGGCAGGAAGCTCCGCCAGCTCGGCCGCATCTTCAAGGATCTGAAGGAAGAGGGCAGCGTGTCCACGGATAACCCCCGCAAGCTGACCGCGCAGGACGTGGACGTCTTCATAGGGTATCGCAAATCCGAGGGGATCGACGACTCGACCCTCCGCAAGGATCTGGCCGCCCTCAAGAAGATCACCTCGTTCTTCGACAACGACGTCGTTGCCGCTTTCAAGATTAAGTTCGCGGCGCACGCCCCCAAGAAGTATGTCAAGCGCAAGGCCTCCATCGACGACGAAGTGACGGAGAAGATAGTGGCGAGGGCCTTGGAGATCTCCCCGCTGGACTGGAAGCTCACCGAGGGATACGCCCTCGTGACCCTCGCCCTATGCGGCGGCCTCCGTCCCCAAGAGCTCCGCCAGATGTACGTCTACAACGTCCGCATAACCGGCGAAGTCGGCGAGGTTTACGCGGAGCACGTCAAGGGCGAAGGCTCCTACGGATCGCCGAGATGGATACCCCTCGTCCCCATCGGGGTCCCGGTCATAGAGAACTATCTAGAGGCCAGGGAGATGAAGCTCAGGATGTGCGGCAAGGAGTCCGACGCCTTGTTCCCGCCGCTGAGGGGCAAGGAGGAGTTCATAGGCTACGGGCAGATCGAGAAGCTCAAGTGCGCCGTCGAGAAGGACGTGGGGGAGAAGTTCGACCTCCGCGGATGCCGCCGCACCTTCGGGCAGATGGCCATAGACGACGGACAGGACATACACGACGTCTCCCTCGTGATGGGCCACAGTTCGGTCGTCACCACGCAGCGCCACTACTGCGACAAGGACGAGCGCAGGGCCTCCCGCGACATGCTGGAGCAGTGGCGCGAGAAGAGGAATGCTAATGGAGGTCACATCCAGCGAGGCGTTACCTTCCGAGGTAACACCTGCTGACCTCCGAGAATGCCGATTTACCGCCGCGAGCGGAGATCGTCACGAAATCTACCATGGCCAGCGAAATGATAGAAATTTTTTCGAGGCATCTGGACAAGAAGGTGGCGGGCCTGAAGGGATTCGAACCCTTGGCCGTTCGATTAAGAGTCGAACGCTCTACCTAGCTGAGCTACAGGCCCCTGCAAAGCCCCGTTATTCTGTCGTCATATATATGCATTGCTGTCGGTTCAAAATCTGCTGGGACCCATGTCCACGTCGAACCCCAATCAATATATGGGTACTCCATCATAAAGGGGCCGATGTCTAAATTGAAGGTAAGAGACCTGATGACCACCCAGGTGGTTACGCTTCAGCCTACTGACACGATAAAGAAGGCGACAATAAAGTTCGCCGTCGACAACATTTCCGGGGCTCCCGTAGTGGATGGCAGGAACCACCTCCTCGGGATAGTCAGCGAGAATGACATCCTCCAATTGATCTACAGCAGGCAGATCATGCTCGACAAGGAGAACACGGGCGCGGTGATGCTTTCCTATTCCATGGATTCGGACGAGAACGGCGCAGACGGCCTTCAGAGAATCTCCGATGAGATATCCAACATGGAAGTCGGGAGCATAATGGTCCGCACGGTCCTCACCACCTCTCCGGACGCGCCTGTGATGGAGGTCCTGAAATCCATGATAGAGATGGGCGTCAACCGTCTCCCGGTAGTCGAGAAAGGCGTGGTCATCGGCGTAATATCCAGAGCGGACATAGTCTTCGCGCTCTATAAGAAAAAGGTTTGACCAAGATGGAAGTGCACGTTCTCGCCAGCGGAAGCGACGGAAATTGCACTGTCATCGAGTGCGACGGCGAGGCCGTGGTCATCGATGCTGGCCTTAGCTGTCGCACTCTCATGTCCTATATGGACAGAGAAGGCGTCGATCCCAGGATGATAAAGGCCATTCTAGTGACCCATGAGCACAGCGACCACGTCAAAGGAGTCGGCCCTCTGGCCAGGAAGCTCGAAATCCCAGTGATGTGCACCATGGGCACGTATAACGCGTCTTCCATGGGCTCCGTGGATTTCGTGCCGTACGAGCTGAAGGATTCTTTCGGCGTCGGTCCCTTCCACATAACTCCTCTGCCGACGTACCATGACGCGGCCGAGCCCAACGCGTTCTTCGTCGAGAGCGATCAGGGGAAAGTCGCGCTGGTCACCGACACCGGGAAATTCGATTTCAGGATCGAGCATGCTTTGGCGGAATGCGACGCGGCCGTGGTCGAGGCGAATTACGATCTGGAGATGCTCCGCAACGGCCCATACCCGCCATCGCTCAAGAGGCGCATAGAAGGGGACACCGGGCATATGTGGAATATGGACACCGGCAAAGCCCTCAGGCGCACCGATTCCCTCGGAAGGAAGATATTTTTGGCCCATCTGAGCCGCACCAACAACGAGCCGGACATAGCCAGGGAAACAGTGGCCAACATCACCGGGATAAAAAGGATGAAAATCGATTGCCTGGAGTTCATGGGCGATACGAGGACTTTCAGGGTGAGGGGCTGATCGGGGAGGCTTTCCCCGTTTCGGCCAGAACATCGGCCAACGCTTTCGGCAGCGTGACCAGATCCTGTTTTTTCAGGCTGTAATCCCTGCTGGGTCCGGAGAATTCCGGCAGATCCTCCAGAATAAGCATCAGAATCGGTTCCATGGGATCTCCCGTTTCCACCGGGGCTTCCGGCATATCGGGAGGGACGATGTCCTCGGGCTCCATCTCCATCGGATCGGGGATGTCATCGTCGAAGTCTCCCTGGAAATCGTCATCCGGATAGATCTCAGGTTTCGGAGGCTTTTTTGCGGGAGGGGGTTCCTCGGTTTCCTTGGGCGCTTCCTCCGGACCCGGATTCTCTATTGGCACTGTTTGCTTCTCTGCAGGGGGAACGGTTTGCCCATCCGAATCGTCCTGCGGGCTTTCGAAATCCTCCGGAGGCACGAACTGTTCCTCGTTGGGCGGCAGGAATTCCTCTTCCAGCGGGATGTTCACAGTTGGGGGTTGCGCCTCCGGCGGGCGGACAGGTTCCTTGGGCTGATCGCGCACGGGAATCTCGTCGATGTGAGTGGCGACGGTGACCCGCTTCCCTCTGAGGCGGTCGACCTCGGCCAGATGGGCTTTGGAAACCTCCATTATCTTGTAATAATACGCTTTTTCCTCCTCAGTGAGGGCGTCTATCACGTTGTTGGATCCCAGCGCACCCAGGAATGCCATCCTAAGGATTTTGTCCGACCTTATGCGTATGATGTCTTTGCACAGGCGCTCGGCGCTTTTCTTCCTGTGCTCTGCGCCTTCGCACATGACAGAATCCGGATCTATGGCGTATAGCCTCTCATATTCCGAGCGCAATCTGGTCATCAGGTCGGCCATGGCCCTGAAAAGATCCCGGCGAACCTCGGACACGGAGCTGCCGCTCATCTCCACCCTGTACAGCTCGGACAGGTCTTCGAAGGTCATGTGCTCCAGGACCGGGCTCATGATTGCCTATAGGCGGATGCGTAATTAATCTGTCGGGACAGGTTGGCGTCCGGCGTTTAGCCGAGGAAAATCGCCGCGCCGGCATCGGTCGGCCATGAATTGGTTTTTGGCGGCACAGAAGGGTGAGACACTCTTTTGCGTCACTGTTCAATCGTAATTTAGTGACAAATATGTCACTGTTCAATCGTAATTTAGTGACATTAATGTAGGTGTCAGTGTAATATGGCCTTATGCTGGAGAGGAAGGTCTATTCCGAATTGATGAGATGGAAAGCGCTCCACAGCAAATGCTTGGTGATCAAAGGCCAGCGTCAGGTGGGGAAGACGTTCATCATCGAGCATTTCGCCCGCAATGAATACGAGAGCTTTGTCAAGCTGGATTTTTCTGTGGACGAGTCCTTGGCGGACATATTCGGGGTAAGAGAAGTGGATGAGATGGTGCGCAGGATAGAGCTTCGCACTGGCCGCGAGGTGAAGCCGGGCGCCACCCTCATTTTTTTGGATGAGATACAGGAATGTCCGGAGGCCTACAGCTCATTGAAGCCCTTCTCAATCGACGGAAGGTTCGACGTCATCGCTTCAGGCTCTATGCTCGGGGTAGACAGGAAAAGAAGGGATGGAAACGGTCCGGACCCTCTAATACCGCTGGGATACGAGGAGGTCTTGGTCATGAGGGGGCTGGATTTCGAGGAGTTTCTGTGGGCATCGAAAGTCCCGAAGGACATGATATCCGAGGTTCGCCGGAGCATCGCATCCAAACAAGAGTTGGATAGATTCTATCTCGACAGATTCAGAGCTCTCTTCCGCGAATTCATGATAGTGGGCGGAATGCCCGAATCTGTTCAGGCATACGTCGAAACGAAGGATTTCAAACGCTCAGACAAAGTTCTCGACGGGCTCCTGAGCACATGCATACGCGATATCAACCGCTACAATTCGGGCGAAGATATAGCGAAGACGGCCGAATGCTTCGAATCCATCCCTTCGCAGTTGGCGGAGAGCAACAAGAGGTTCATGTATTCCAGGATTCAGGGGGACAGGATCCGCAAGGCATCGGATCGTTATATGGGCAATCTGTTGTGGATCAGACAGGCGGGCTATGGGAATTTCTGCTACCTTCTGAGGAAGCCCGAGGCGCCGCTCATGGCCAATATCGTCCGCGATCAATTCAAAGTCTATCTCTCAGACACGGGCATGCTGGTGCATATGTATGGGGCAAGAGTCGCGGATGCCATCTATAGCGGGGATTCGCGCATCAATTTGGGTGCTGTGGCTGAGAATGCGGTGGCCGAATGTCTCATGAAAAGCGGTTTTCCGCCATGTTATTACTCCAAAAAATCCAACCCGGGGATGATGGAGATAGATTTCGTCATAGAGACTTCCAAAGAAGTGGTCGCATTCGAGGTGAAGTCCGGGAAGGACAGGTCTGCGCCGTCGCTGAGGAAGCTTCCGAAGCATTTCAATGTGGGCAGAAGGGTCATGCTGGAGGATTCGGGTGTCCATGTGGATGAGGATGGCGTAGAGCATTACCCCATTTTCGCCGCGGCATTCGTCAGAGATATCCTGGGCGAGGATGAGAGCTGACGGTCGGGTCTGCCAGGGCGCTTCGAATCTTCCGATGCCCGCATTCAGGGGGCTATTCCCCCTCCGAACCCGGATGTTCGCGGGAGTCAGACCCTTTCGATCCTGAAGAATCCGAAAATCTCAAATTTGGTGTCCCGAGGGATCGCTTCCGTCCATTCGATCTCTCCGTTTTCTTCCGTGGAGACAAACGTTTTCCCGTCCTCCTCCTTCCATTCCCCGGCAGAGGCTAGGAAATGCTCTTCATCGTATTCCTCGAATCCTTCGTCGTTCACCGCATTTTTGGGGATGATCGTAATGAATTTGCCCTCTTCTTTGAACAGATACAGCGTCTTGGCCATGGTTTTCTGCATTTCTGAGACGCTATCATCGGCATCCAGCCCTTCGGTCGCTTTCCAAGTCTGTTTGAAATTTTTGTCTAAGGCGTTTATTTCCGCTATTTTCCATAATCCCGTCAGATCCATTGTGCGTTCCCCCGCGGCCGGCATCTGTCCCGGTATGGGCGCCGGCAATCGATTGCACAACAATGGTCATCTATTTTTATAATATATTGACTGCCATTATCCATTCATGCGCATAGCCGATGTGTCCAGGAAAAAGGAAGGGTGCCTGGAGGTGGACGTCCTCGTCTCTCCGCGCTCCAACAGATCCGGTCCGGAAGGCTTCGATCAGTGGAGGAAGAGGCTCATTCTGCGCGTCAAAGCCCCTCCATTGGACGGGAGGGCCAACAAGGAGGTGGAAGAGACCTTCTCGCAGATCACCGGGATGCGTTCGTAGGTGATCTCTGGGCACACGAACAGGCAGAAGACGGTTTCCGTATGCGGCGACGCGGACAAGGCAGAGGAGGCGCTGGACCATGCAGCCGCCGAAAGATGACAGGGAGCGCATGGAACGCATCAACGCGATAATCGCCGAGATTTCCTCTCTGAAAGGCGACCATTCTGTCTTGGTGGAAGGGATGAACGACGTCGTCGCCCTCAGGAATTGCGGCATGGACGCCGATTTCATATGCGTGCAGAGCTCGGCGGGAGGCCCCATGAAAGCTTCCGAGGCCGTCTGGAAATCAGGCAGGAGCGCGATAATAATGACGGACTGGGACCGCCGCGGCAACATCCTCGCGGATTCGCTCAGGACAGATATGATGTCTTTGGGAGTCAAGTATGATCTACATTTCCGCTCGGAGCTGGGGGCTCTTCTGAAGCCATATTGCAGCGACGTGGAATCCATAGATTCCGTGATGCTAATGATGCAGAGGAAGATTCTGGGGTGATGCCATGGAAGGCGCGATAATAGTTCTGGAAGGGATAGACGGGGCGGGAAAGAGCACGCTGGCCGCCAGCCTTAAAATATGGCTGGAAGAGGCCGGCTACGATGTCGTGCTGACGGCCGAGCCCACCCACGACCGCATTGGGGCGATCATCCGCGGCGGGAGCATCGAAGGGATATCTCAGCGCACAGAAGCGCTCCTCTTCGCGGCGGACCGCAGCGACCACACCGAGGCGATGGAGAGATGGGCTTCCGAGGGCAAGATCGTCATATGCGACAGGTATTTCGCGTCCACAGTCGCTTATCAGTCATCGGACCTGGACGGCACCTCCGCCGACAGGGAATGGCTGCTGGGAATAAGCTCGAAATTCGCGGGCGTCCCGAAGGCGACGATCCTTCTGGACATCGACCCTTCCGCGGGTATATCCAGGGTGGAGTCCCGCGGGGAAGCCAGAAGCAGATTCGAGAGGGCAGATTTCCTGCGCAGGGTCAGGGATGAGTATCTCAGGCTGGCAGAAGAATTCAATTTCGAAGTGATAGACGCGTCGGCATCGTCCGAGGATGTTCTCAGAGATGCCAAGCGCATAATCAGGGAGGCCATCTGATGCATCCGTCAGAAGAGATTCTCGGGGAGAAGAGCTGGAAGCTCAAAGGAAAGAAGATAGTGATGGGGATAACAGGCAGCATCGCGGCTGTGGAGTGCTTCGCGACCATACGCGAGCTGATCAGGCACGGCGCGGAGGTGTTCCCGGTTCTGACCGAGGCCGCGTCCAAGCTGGTGGCTTCCGATGCTCTGGAATTCGCCAGCGGCAACCGTCCGGTCATCAGCCTCACCGGCCGCACCGAGCACATCGACATGATGGGTTTCGCGGATCTGCTGCTGATCTATCCCGCCACCGCGAACACGGTGTCCAAAATAGCGTGCGGCATCGACGATACTTCGGTCACATCTATGGCGACGGTTGCGCTGGGATCCAACGTGCCGATAGCCATAGCGCCCGCGATGCATCAATCGATGTACAGGAACCCGGCGGTCTCCGCCAACATCGAGGCTCTGAAATCCTGGGGGATAAATTTCATAGGCCCCCGCACCGACGGCGTGAGAGCCAAGGTGGCATCCCGCGACGAGATAGTCGAGAATGTCATCAGGATGCTTTCCGACCGTCCGCTGGCCTCCAAGAAAACGCTGATAATAGGCGGCCGCAGCGAGGAGGCGCTGGATTCCATGAGGATCATCACCAACCGCTCATCAGGAAGGATGGCTGTCGCGCTCGCCGTCCGCGCTTTAGAATTGGGGGCTGACGTCGAGCTCTGGATGGGCGGATGCGACGTGCCGATCCCGGATTTCATTCCGGTAAGACGCTTCTCGTCGGTTTCGGATCTGATCGGCATGGCGCCGCAGATAAGCCATGATATCGCGATAGTTCCCGCGGCTCTGGCCGATTTTGCTCCGGCAGAGAGGGCAGAAGGTAAGATCCCCAGCGATTCCGGCATCGATCTCAGATTGGAGCCGGTGCCCAAAGTCCTCCCTCTGGTTGCGGAGAGGTGCTCCATGGCAGTCGGGTTCAAAGCGGAATCAGGCCTTTCAGAGCCGGAGCTCATCGCCAGGGCCCGCTCGCGCATCGAGAAGTATGGGGCGGCGGCGATCGTAGCGAACGACGTATCCTCGGCCGGCAAGGATTCTTCCGAGGCGTTCTTCGTGACCTCCGATTCCTGCCATGCCATCGGAGGAACCAAAGATTCCATGGCCGACTCCATCCTCCGCGAGATATCTGGGATGCTATGATCGAAGCGTTCTGCCCCGGCCACATCTCATGCATATTCCAGCCGTCCAAAGGCGCATCCATCGCCGATACCGGATCCCGGGGAGTCGGGATAAGGTTAGGTTTAGGTGCGCGCGCGGCGGTTTCCGAGGTCGATGGAGATAAGATTTCGATATCGATCGACGGCATCGAATCCGAGGCTCCGGTCACCCGCGCTGTCGCCGGGATTCTGGCTCCCGGAAAGGGATTCGATATCTCCGTCAGGAACGGCCTGCCGGTCAGCCAAGGGTTCGGGATGTCTGCCGCCGGGGCGATCGCCGCTGCGGTCTGCATAGCCGAGATTGCGGGGAAATCCCGTGAAGAGGCGTATATGGCGGCTCACGAGGCCGACATAAGGGGCGGAGGCGGGATGGGGGATGTCGCCGCGATAGCTTCTGGTTATTCTTATCCCGTAAGAAAGATTCCTGGAATGCCCGCGGAAGGAAAGGTATCCGGTGCCGGAATGGATCTGGGGAAAATATCCGTCGGCGTCGTCGGGCCCAAGATGGTCACAGGCTCCGTATTATCCGATCCGGATCGTTCCGCTGCCATAATCGCCGCGGCGGAATCGGCGATGGAAGGTTTTCTGGCGGATCCTTCGCAGGCCAATCTCTTCCGCTTTTCCAACGAATTTTCGTCGGGAACAGGTTTGGAATCCCGTGAGATGTCGGAGGCTATGGGTTGTCTGCGTTCGATGGGGTTCGCGGCCGGCATGTGCATGCTTGGGAACAGTCTGTTTACCACGGCTCCGCCGCGCGTTCTGCGCAGAATTCTCGGTCCCGGCGCCTTCGTGGCGTCCTGCCGCCCATATTCCGGTGAAATCGCGATCGTTCGTAGAGAGTGAACAGGACGTCGTCCCCGTCCACGTCGAAAAGCCCTATCCTAGCGCCGCAATCCAGCCAGGCGTGGGCGTAATTCACTGATGCGAACGCCGTGACATAGTCGCCTGTGTCCCTGAAGTGCTTCGCGTCGGAGTAATAGCAGTTGGCCATCTCCAGGAAGCTTTCCGCCAGCCTTCTGCCGTAAGACCGTTCGGGAGCGGCTATCTTCAGCTTCCCAAGCGCTTTCCCGGTGATGCTAAGATACCTTTCGATTTTCTCGTCGGCAATCCTGTCGGTTATCTCTGCCATGCCCTAATCCATGCGGATTCATGTTAAATCCGTATCGGTCTGATGCGCTTTCCTCCCTTTCCTATAAGAACTATGAGAGTTTATGCCCGCTCATGATTGTCATCGGCGGCTCCTCATCCGTCGCTCTGGCCCAGGAAATCGCCAGGGAGCTCGGATGCGAATTTTTGCGGGCATCGACCACCAGATTCCCGGATGGCGAATGCTACACCAGACTGGACAGGGATTCGATGGACGAAGACGTCGTCATCGTTCAGAACACCTATCCCGACGGGAACCTCGTGGAGATGCTGCTGATCAGGGACGCGGCCGTTGGGATGGGCGCCAAAAAAGTGGCCATGGTCATCCCATATTTCGGCTACGCCAGGCAGGACAGGCTCTTCAAACCCGGGGAGCCCATGTCCGCGAGGGTCATGTGCGGGATTCTGGACGCGATCTGCGACAAAGTCATCACCATAGACCTGCACAAGGAATCCACTCTGGACAACTTCTCCCATCCGCACATCGATCTGAAAGCGGCCGGCCCCATCGCCGACCATTTCCGCGGCAAAGGGATAGACATGGTCCTGGCACCCGACATCGGGGCGGCCGGGCGCGCCAAGGACGTCGGAGACCGTTTGGGGGTCCCATACGACCATCTGGAGAAGACCAGGCTCTCCGGCACGGAGGTCCGCATTAAGCCGGCCAACGCCGATTGCAGGGGAAAGAACATACTCATCGTGGACGACATGATCTCCACCGGCGGGACAATAATCGCGGCCGCGGCGGCCCTGAAAGAGGTCGGAGCGGAGAGCGTCACCGTCGCATGCACCCACGGCGTGTTCGTGGGCGAAGCTCTGGACAGGCTCACCCACAGCGCTCTGAAGGATGTGCTTTCCTGCAACACCCTCGAGAGTCCCGCTTCCAAGATATCTGTGGCCAAGATCGTGGCCGAAGAGATAGGGAAGGGATTCTGAGTGCCGCTGAAAGAGGACGATTTCGCCGATTGGTATCTTGATATCGTAGAGAAAGCCGGGCTTTCCGACAAGAGATACCCCATCAAAGGGATGAACGTCTGGACTCCCTACGGCTGGAAGATAATGAGGCAGATCGACGGGTACATCCGCGAGGAGTTCGATGCCACCGACCATGACGAGGTCTGCTTCCCGCTGCTGATCCCGGAGACCCAGTTCGCCAAGGAGAAGGAGCACATCAAAGGCTTCGACGAGGAAGTCTATTGGGTTACCCACGCCGGCAAGAACGAGCTGGACGAGAGGCTGGTGGTCAGGCCGACGTCCGAGACCGCGATGTATCCCATGTTCTCGCTGTGGATCAGATCCCACCAGGATCTTCCACTGAAAGTCTACCAGATAGTCAACACGTTCCGTTACGAGACCAAGCAGACCCGCCCGTTCATCAGGGTCCGCGAGATCCATTTCTTCGAGTCGCACACCTGCCACGAGACCTGCGAGAAGGCCCAGGATCAGATCGAGGAGGACATCCAGATCCTCGCGAAGATAGCGAAGAAGATCTGTCTCCCTTACACATTGCTCATACGCACCGAGTGGGACAAGTTCCCCGGAGCCCATTACACCGTGGGGATAGACACCTCCATGCCCAACGGAAGGACCCTTCAGATGGGGTCCATCCACCATTACAGGACCAATTTCTCGGTCCCTTACGATATAGAATATGAGAACGAGACCGGGGAGCACCTTCCGGTCCACCAGACCACTTTCGGCATGAGCGAGAGGCTGGTCGGTGCTCTGATCGGCGTCCACGGCGACGACAAGGGGCTGGTCATGCCTCCCGGAATCGCGCCTATACAGGCGGTCATAATCCCGATCATCTCGAAGAAGAGCGCGGAAGAGGTCTCCGCCGAGTGCGCCAAGATCCTGGGGCTTCTGAAGGCCGCCGGAATACGCGCCAAGCTCGACGACCGCGACGCCCGCCCCGGAAGCAAGTACTACGACTGGGAGATCAAAGGCGTCCCGGTGCGTCTGGAGGTCGGCGCCCGCGACCTGGAGAACGGGGTCGTCTCATTCTACAGGAGGGACACCGAGGAGAAAGGCACCATATCCGCCGAGGATGTCGTTCCCGGAGTGAGGATGCTTCTCGAGGTCATCTCCGAGTCCATGATGGCCAAGGCCAACGAAATCCAGAAGTCGCGCATACAGGACATCGATTCCGCCGAGAACATCCCGCAGGACAAGATCCTCAGGTTCGGATGGTGCGGATGCGAGGGATGCGGGCACAAGTTCGAGGACACCTATGGGTTCAAGATCCTCGGCACGCCGTATACGCCCGAGCCTTACCAGGGAAAATGCATAATCTGCGGCAAGCCCGTGGACAAACCCGCTTACGCCGCGCACACTATGTGACGCGGGTGGGCCGCGCGCCCTCATTTTCCATCATGAGGAAAGATGCGAGAAGATTCGGTCCGCATCCGGCCCCCAAAATGCCATCTGATTCGGAGGCGTGCTGTTCGTTCCGATGGCCTTCCATCCGTTTCGTTTATCATTCAGGTTCTGATACGTCCGCCCATGGCATTCTCTGAGGGCGAAATCATCTACATGGAGGATGGAGAGGGAAAGAAATACTGGCTGAAAGTCATGGGCGGGATGGTCAAGGTGCCTTCTTTGGGTACCGTGGACGGCTCCCGCTTCCTCTCTATGGACGACGGGGATTCCCTGACGATAGTCGGAAGGGAGTACGTCGTATTCCGCCCAGGCGCCCTGGAGCTCATGGAATCCCTGGATCGCGGCGCGCAGGTGATAATCCCAAAGGATGCCGCGACAATCCTTCTTCATTGCGACGTCAAATGCGGCGACAAGGTGCTGGAGGTCGGAGCCGGTTCCGGAGGGCTGACCACGGCGCTTCTGCATGCCGTAGCTCCCGAAGGCCATGTCCACACCCTCGAGCTGAAGCAGGAGAACGCCACCCGCGCCGGGAAGAACGTCGCGAGGACGGGTCTGGATAAATATTGGTCCTATTCCATCGGAGACGCCAGATCCATGGATGTCCCGGACGAGGGATATGATGTCCTGACGATGGATATGCCGGATCCTTGGCTCGCTCTGGGCAATCTGGAACCGCATCTGCGCGCCGGCGGAAGGGTTTGCGCCTACGTCCCGAACATGAACCAGGCGGAATCCATCGTGACCGCCTTGCGCGAGAGGGGATACCGCGACGTCAGAGCGATGGAGAACATGCAGCGCGGTCTGGAGGTCCACCCCGGCGGCGTCAGGCCCGCTTTCGAGATGCTTGGGCATACGGGGTATCTGATTTTCGCCAGAAAAAGGGCCGGAAACAAGGGTTGAACCGAAAATAATTGGGAAAACTTCTTTTTGCAGGATGCAATGTATTATATATCAGAACACTATCCGTGATTTTACTTGGGCCTGTAGCTCAGCTAGGTAGAGCATCTGACTTTTAATCAGGTGGTCAAGGGTTCGAATCCCTTCAGGCCCGCCAATCAACTTCATGAGCGATCGACGGCGGATCAAGTATGAGGACACAATGACATTCACACGCGAATTTTTTGGAAACAGCTTATACCGGCCGACCGGACCGGAGATGGATCGGTGAATCACTTGGCAGAGGACAACGCATTCAATGTTCTGAGACATGAGCTCGTGCCTGAGCACAGGCTCCTCAGCTTCGATGAGGAGAAGGAAGTGCTCGAATCCAAAGGCATAACCAAAGATAAGCTCCCCAAAATCAAAAAGAGCGATCCGGGGATCAAAGCCCTGGAGAACACGGCCGAGGTGAGGGAGCTCCTCGGAAAATAGGATTCCATCGAGGAAGGCTGCGTCATCGAAGTCGTAAGAAAAAGCGAGACAGCCTACAAATCCGTTGGGTACAGGCTCGTAATCAGGGGGTGAAAGGCTGAGGGACTTAGTAAGATTGTATTTCGCCGATCATGACATCGTATCCCATCACATATCGTCTTTCGACGACTTTCTGCCGTTGGACACCAACAAGAAGAACGCCAAAGTCAGCCGCATGCAGCAGGTCGTCGACGAACTCAGGGTCCCCACCGACGACGCCGAGCGCGGAATCATAAGGCTGGATCCGGAGCGCACCAACGGCGTCGACGTCGTCATCCGCGTCGGAAGGGAGAGAGACGAATCCGGTGAGGTCGTCGGAGAGCCTACCGTCCGCATAGGCGCGCCCAGCATGAAGGAGGCCAACGGATACACCCATGAGCTGACCCCCATGGAAGCCAGGCTCAGAAACCTGAACTACATGTCCCCCGTCTACGTCCATTTCGAAATCTATATAGACGGCAAAAAGAAGGAGATGCCCGAGGAAGACAAATGGATCCGCGTCGGGGATCTCCCTATGATGGTCAAATCCGCCGGATGCAACCTGAACAGGCAGGTCATGCAGAGGCATAAAGAGCGCGAGATGTCCGATGCCGAATACAGGCAGGAGATCATAAGATGCATGGAGGATCCGGAGGAGCCCGGCGGGTACTTCATCATCGCAGGTTCCGAGAGGGTCCTGATAACTCTGGAAGACCTTGCTCCCAACAGAGTCATGGTCGAATACGGCGAGAGGTACGGCAGCTCCTTCGAGGTCGCCAAAGTCTTCTCCCAGAAAGACGGATTCCGCGCGCTCACCACCGTCGACATGAAGAAGGACGGCAGCCTCATGGTGTCCGTCCCAGTCATATCCACTTCCATTCCGCTGGTCGCGGTCATGAAGGCTCTGGGCATGGAATCCGACCAGGAGATCTTCGATGTCATCGTGTCCGATCCCAACATGACCAACCTGGTCTACGCGAACATCGAGGCTTCCTACGACAAGAAGAGCTACGCCCCCAACGGATTCCACACCAGGGACGACGCTATTCTGTATCTCGAGAGGAACTTCGCCGCCGGCCAGGCCAAAGAGTACAGGATCAAGAAAGTCGAGAACATCCTGGACCGCTCCCTTCTCCCGCATCTCGGCGACACCATCGAAGACCGCAAGAAGAAGGCCATCTTCCTCGGGCGCATCGCACGCTCCGTCCTCGAGCTTTCGCTCGGCTTCAGGAACCAGGACGACAAGGACCACTACGCCAACAAGAGGCTCAAGCTTTCCGGAGACCTGATGGAAGATCTTTTCAGGACCAGCTTCAGCAGCCTCATGAAAGACCTGAAGTACCAGCTCGAGAGGAACTGGGGAAGGAAGAGGAACGAGACGCCTACCATCGCTTCGTCCATACGCCCCGACATCCTTACGCACAAGCTCATCCACGCCCTTTCCACCGGGAACTGGGTCGGAGGGCGCGCCGGTGTCTCCCAGCTTCTCGACAGGACTTCCAACCTGTCGGCCATGTCCCACCTCAGGAGGATCACCTCTTCCCTGACCAGGAGCCAGCCCCACTTCGAGGCCCGTGACCTGCACCCCACCCAGTGGGGAAGGCTGTGCCCGTCCGAGACCCCTGAAGGTCAGAACTGCGGTCTGGTGAAGAATGCGGCGCTCATCATCAACGTATCCGAAGGCGTGCCCGAGCGCGATGTAAGTTTCACTCTCAGGGAGCGCGGAGTCGACGACGTCAAATCCGGCGACGGGACCCGCGTGTTCGTCAACGGAGACCTCCGCGGAATCCACCGCGACGCCAGAAGGCTCGTGGACGACATAAGGGAGTGCAGGAGGCACGGCATAATCTCCAATCAGATCAACATCCGCTACGACGAGGACATGGACGAGGTCATCATAAACTGCGACGAAGGCCGTCTCAGAAGGCCTCTGCTCATCATCAGGAACGGAGTCCTCGCTCTCAACAGGAAGATCGTCGAGAAGATCCGCGATTCTCTCGACGAGACCCGCCCCGACGCTCCGAAGTACAGGTGGGACGACCTGTTCCGCGACGGCATGGCGGAGTGGATAGACGCCGAGGAAGAGGAGGATGCGCTCGTTCTCGTCTCGCCTTATGACGTCCCCGCCAGATGCCCCGAGTGCCACCACGCGCTGTCCCCCGAAGACGTCGACTGGATGAACGTGGGAGCCAACACAGACACCGCCGTGCTCAAGTGCAAATGGTGCTCCTCCGAGTTCGGCGTGCCGTCCAAAATCGAACCCAAATACACCCACATGGAAGTCGATCCCATGATCATCCTGGGAGTCGCATCCGGTATCGTTCCGTATCCGGAGCACAACTCCGCGCCCCGTATCACCATGGGTGCGGGTATGGGTAAGCAGGCTCTGGGAATACCCACAGCCAACTACCGCATCAGGCCCGACACCAGGGGCCACCTCATGCAGTATCCGCAGGTCCCGATGGTCCAGACCGAGACCATGAAGATCATGAAGTACGAGCACAGGCCGGCCGGACAGAACTTCTGCATCGCCGTCCTTTCGTACCACGGATACAACATCGAAGACGCTCTCGTCATGAACAAGAGCTCCGTGCAGAGAGGCCTCGGAAGGTCTACCTTCATGAGGTCCTACCGCACCGAGGAGCGCCGCTACCCCGGCGGACAGGAGGACCACTTCGAAATCCCCGACGCCGAGATCATGGGCGCGCGCACGGATTCCGCTTACGCATCCCTGGGAGAGGACGGTCTGATCCTTCCCGAAAGCAGGGTGTCCGGATCCGATGTCCTCATAGGGAAGACTTCTCCGCCCAGGTTCCTAGAGGAGAACGGGGACGCCCTCACCACCCAGAAGAGGAGGGAGACGTCCATCACCGTCAGGCCCGGGGAGACCGGATACGTCGACTCCGTCATGATTACCGAGTCCGAGAACGGGTCCAGGCTCGTCCGCGTCAAAGTCAGGGACGAGAGGATCCCGGAGCTCGGTGACAAGTTCTGCTCCAGGTTCGGACAGAAAGGAGTCGTCGGAAGGCTCGTCGACCAGTGCGACATGCCCTTCACCGCCGACGGTATCACCCCCGATCTCGTCGTCAACCCCCACGGTATTCCTTCCCGTATGACCATCGGGCACGTCCTCGAGATGATCGCCGGTAAAGTGGGAGCCATGGAAGGCCGCATCATCGACGGTACCGCGTTCTCCGGAGAGACCGAGACTTCCATCCGCGACGGGCTCATGAGGAACGGATTCAGGGACACCGGGAAAGAGGTCATGTACGACGGAAGGACCGGCCGCATGATCGAGGCGGACGTCTACACCGGAGTCATCTTCTACGAGAAGCTGCACCACATGGTCAGCGGGAAGATGCACGTCAGGTCCAGAGGGCCTGTGCAGATCCTTACCAGGCAGCCTACCGAAGGACGTTCCAGGCAGGGAGGTCTCAGGTTCGGTGAGATGGAACGTGACTGTCTCATAGGCCACGGAGCCGCGATGGTCATCAAGGACCGTCTCCTGGACGAATCCGACGGTACCAAGCAGTGGGTATGCGGAAACCCCAAGTGCGGCCATATCGCCATCATGGACAAGAACGGGGCGCTGTTCTGCCCTGTCTGCAAGAAGACCAACGTCTATCTGGTCCAGACATCGTACGCATTCAAGCTCCTCATGGACGAGCTCCTGTCGATGGGTGTCGCCATGAGGCTTCAGCTGGAGGATTTGAGATGACTAATGAGATCACGAAGAAGATCGGCTCGATCAAATTCTCCTGCATCTCCCCGGAAGAGATCAGGAAGATGTCCAAGGTCGAGATCATCACCGCGGACACATATGACGACGAGGGATATCCCATATCCAGAGGGCTCATGGACCCGCACATGGGAGTCATCGAACCAGGGCTCCGCTGCAAGACCTGCGGCTGCAAGGTCGACGAGTGTCCCGGACACTTCGGCCACATCGAGCTGGCTCTGCCGGTCCTCCACGTCGGATTCATCAAAGACATCAGGGTGATGCTGGAGTCCACCTGCAGCAACTGCGGGAGGCTCATGCTGGACCCCGACACCGTCAAGGAGCGCAAGGAGAGCATGGAAAGGATGGAGGAGCTCGGGGGAGGCACCGCCGACCTCAAAGGGTTCTCCAAAGAGACAGCCAAGAGCGCTTCCAAAGGGATGGAGTGCCCCTACTGCAGGACGAAGCAGGTCAAGATCAAGCTGGACAAGCCCACCACTTTCAGGCTGGACAGCGGCGACAAGACCCTGCAGAAGACTGCACCTGGAACTGTCAAAACTTCCGCCAGCAGCAAGCTCACCCCCAAAGAGGTGCGCGAGAGGCTGGAGAAGATCTCCGACGACGACCTCAGAGCGCTGGGAATGAACCCCGAGACCTGCAGGCCCGAGTGGATGGTTCTCACCGCTTTGGCAGTGCCTCCGGTGACAGTCAGGCCGTCCATCACCCTGGATTCCGGAGACAGATCCGAGGACGATCTCACCCACAAGCTCGTGGATGTTCTCAGGATCAACCAGAGGCTCGGAGAGAACCGCGACGCAGGCGCTCCGCAGCTTATCGTCGAGGACCTGTGGGAGCTGCTCCAGTACCACGTCACCACCTATTTCGACAACCAGACCTCCGGCATCCCGCCCGCGAGGCACAGATCCGGCCGCCCGCTCAAAACCCTGGCCCAGAGGCTGAAAGGGAAGGAAGGCCGCTTCAGATCCAACCTGTCCGGTAAGCGCGTGAATTTCTCCGCCCGTACCGTCATCTCCCCCGACCCGCTGCTGTCCATCAACGACGTCGGCGTGCCGATATTCGCCGCCAGGGAGCTCACCGTCCCCCTGCGCGTCAACGCGAACAACATCGAGAAGGTCAGGGCCATAATCAGGCGCGGGCCGATGTCCGATAAGCTCACGTTCCCGTACCAGCCCGGAGCCAACTACGTCATCCGCGCCGACGGAAGGAGGATCAGGATCACGGAGAGGAACGCCTCCGAAGTCGCCGAGAACATCGACGTGGATTACACCGTCGAGAGGCAGCTCATAGAGGGCGACGTAGTCCTGTTCAACAGGCAGCCTTCTCTCCACAGGATGTCGATGATGGCTCACCGCGTCAGGATAATGGAGGGAAAGACCTTCAGGTTCAACCTGTGCGACTGCCCGCCTTACAACGCAGACTTCGACGGGGACGAGATGAACCTCCACGTCCTCCAGTCCGATGAGGCACGCGCGGAAGCCCGCATACTCATGCAGGTCCAGGAGAACATCCTGTCTCCCAGGTACGGAGGCCCGATCATCGGCGCCATCCACGACCACATCACCGGCGCGTACTACCTGACCCACGGGGACACCCACTTCGACAGGTTCCAGACTTCCAACATACTGTTCAAGCTCCCGGTCAGGACCGCCGCCGAGAAGGCAGCCGCGGATCCCGACGACAGGGAGCACAGCGCGTTGGTCGACTCCAAGGATTGGTCGATCGACATGCCCGAGCCCGCCGGAACCGACGGCAGAGGCGAACCCTACTGGACCGGCAAGCAGCTGTTCTCCATCATCCTCCCCGAGGATTTCAACGCCACCTTCAAGGCGAACATCTGCCACAACTGCCGCGACGGGTGCAAGAAGGAGGCGTGCGAATATGACGCCTACGTCAAGATCCGCGACGGCAACCTCGAGTGCGGTACCATCGACGTCAGAGGCATCGGGAACAGCAAGGGGAAGATCCTCGACCGCATAGCCCGCGACTACGGGTCCTCCCGCGCCGCCAAATTCATCAACCAGGTGACCAGGCTGGTTCTGGGCGCGATCATGAACCACGGGTTCAGCACCGGAATCAGCGACGAGGACATCCCGCCGGAAGCGATCAGGGAGATCGAGGGAAGCATCGAGGAAGCCGTCACCAAGGTGAACGATTCGATCAGGTCGTTCCACGAGGGAACCTTCGAAGCTGTCCCCGGCCGCTCGGTGAAGGAGACCTTGGAGGTCAAGATCCAGGAGCTTCTCTCCGGCGCCCGTGACTCCGCCGGTACCACCGCAGAGAAATACCTCGGTATGGACAACCCCGCCGTCATCATGGCGAAGTCCGGGGCCCGCGGTTCGATGCTCAACCTGTCCCAGATGGCAGGTTGCGTCGGCCAGCAGTCCGTCCGCGGTGAGAGGCTGTCCAGAGGATACCACGGCAGGACTCTCTCCCACTTCGACAAGGGAGACCTCGGAGCGTTCTCCAAAGGGTTCTGCGCCAACTCATACAAATCCGGCCTGTCGCCCACCGAGTTCTTCTTCCACGCCATGGGAGGGAGGGAAGGACTGGTCGATACCGCGGTCAGGACTTCCAGATCCGGATACATGCAGAGGAGGCTGGTGTCAGCTCTCGAGGACCTGAAGCTCATGTCCGACGGGACCGTCAGGAACACCTCCGGCACGATCATCCAGTTCAAGTATGGAGAGGACGGGGTCGACCCGGCCAGGACCGTCGGCGGAAAGGCGATCGACCTCGACGATCTCTTCTACGAGGTCCTCCCCGAGGACGAGGCCGAGAAGCTCATCCACCCCGAGATCAAGGACAGCGGAGACGATTACGCCACCCGCGAGAAGGATGAGATGGACTTCTCCGACGATGAGAACGAAGAGGACATCGAGGAAGGCGACGACGACTTCGGAGACGACGGAGGCGAGTGATATGGCAAAGAAAGACACGCTTAACGCGCTCATGAAAAGGGGCGTGACCTTGGAGGAGGCGAACACCCTCATAAGGGCCTTCAACACCATGGGTGCCATCGGTGAATCCACCGCAGAAGCCATCGCGGATCTGGGAATCCCGGAGGACCGCGCAGCCGCGATCATAAAGGCGATCCGCGACAAGCCGTCGTCATCCTCGCCCAAGACGAAGAGGGCGCCCGCGCCGGAACCCGAGCCGGCGAAGTTCTTCGAGACCTTCTCCAAGCTCGGCGCCTGCGACGCGGCCGAACTGAAGCTCTAGGAGTTCGCGAAAGGCCTGGAGCCCGAGCTCCCCGTGAAGATAATCATGGACATAGCGGCCCGCATCAAGAAGGCTTATCCTGAGGACTGCGAGGAATACGCCGGCATGAGGGGCGACGCTCTTATCAAGGCCGCCCACAAGATGTACATCTCCCACATGATGGATCAGAACGAGTCCGCCGGGGTGATGGCGGCCCATTCCCTCGGAGAGCCCGGTACCCAGATGAACATGCGTACCTTCCACTACGCGGGAGTCGCGAGCGTCACCGTTACCCAGGGTCTCCCCAGGCTGATCGAGATAGTAGACGCCAGGATCCACCCGGCCACGCCTTCGATGACCATCCCTCTCGTCAGGGAGATCGACGGCGGCCCCATGGACAAGGGGATAGCTACGCACATCGCTTCCGAGATCGAGATCACCACTCTCCTGGACGTCGCCGACATAGAGACGGACATCGACCACACCCAGCTGAGGATCAGGCCCAACATGAGCAAGATCACCAACAAGGAGATGACCGTCGAATCCATCAGGGACAGGCTGAACAAGATCAAGGTCGTCCGCGGGAACGTCACCATCGACGCCGAGGACAACATCATCGTCAGCTGCCCCGAGGGTTCTTACAAGAAGCTCCAGCTCATGTACGACACGATCAAGGACGCCAAGATCAAAGGCATCGACGGCATAACCAGAGCCGTCCTTTCCGAGAAGAACGGAGCGTTCGAGATCATCACCGAGGGAAGCAACCTCAAAGACGTACTGAGGGTCAGGGGAGTCGACGCGGACCACGTCATGACCAACAGCATCCTGGAGGTGGCCAGCGTCCTGGGCATCGAAGCCGCCAGGAACGCGCTGATCCACGAGGCCGAGAGCACCTTGGGCGGAGCGGGTCTGAACGTCGACGCCAGGCACATCATGCTGGTCGCCGATCTCATGACCAACGACGGATCCGTGAGGTCCATCGGAAGGCACGGTATCTCAGGCAAGAAATCCTCGGTCCTGTCCAGGGCCGCGTTCGAGGTCAGCACCGCGCATCTGCTCAGCGCCGCGACCGCCGGCGAAGTGGACCGCCTCGAAGGTGTGACCGAGAACATCATCGTCGGCCAGCCGGTGACGTTGGGTACCGGAGCCGTGAACCTCGAGTACAGGCCCAAGAAAAGGCCCGCATCTGACGAATGAAGCTCAGCGGGGGCATCGCCCCCACACACCGGCCCGAGCGGCCGGCAGGAATCCCGGAAAACCGGGCGTCTTCCGAAAGGAGGGCGGAATGATCTCCTTCACGCTGCAACGGTGGGAGAGTCGGATCGCCTTGAGGATCCGGCGAGAACGCCGAGGCAGACCGCAGAGGCCGGCAGCCTCGAAACCGCTTACAACCCGAAAGAGAAAGGGGGATACACAGATGAGAGACGAGAACGTCGACATAAGCATAGCATTGAAATCAGCGATCACAACCGGAAAGGTGGAGTTCGGGGTCGAGCAGACCAAGAAAGCCGTCAAGGCAGGGAGGGCCCAGATGGTCATCCTAGCCAGGAACTGCCCTTCAGAGGAGCTCAAAGGCGACATCGGAGTCAAGGTCCATGTATACAGCGGAAACAACATGGAGCTCGGAGCCTTCTGCGGAAAGCCCTTTTCCGTGTCTGCCCTGGCGATCATCGACAAAGGCAGCTCCAACATCTTAACGCTGTGAGGAATATGTCCGCAGATATCGTACTTACCGAGGATACGCTCAGGTACATCTCGCTCTTCGAGCAGATAACCAAGGCAAACGCCATCGACTGCATGGACACCGAAGACAAACTGGTGTTCGTGGTCGAGAAAGGACAGGGCAACATCGCTGTCGGAAAGAAAGGCGAGCATGTCATAAAACTCAAGGAAAAGACCGGAAAGAACATCCAGGTCGTCGAATACTCCGACGATCCCGAGCAGTTCGTCATGAACGTCTTCCACATTTACAATCCTCAGAAGGTCGTTATCGAGCAGCGCGGGAACATCACTCACGCCACCGTAACCGTGGACCCCAAACTCAAGGGCCGCGCCATTGGGAAGGCCGGGAAGAATCTTCGCATCGCCAGGGACATCGTGAACAGGCATCACGAGATCCAGAGCCTCAGCGTCGATTGAGTCCCCCTTCGGCCTCCCAGGCTCGGCAGGGGAAACGCAAAACGATTTTGGAGGGGTTTCCCCTCCATTTTTCCTGTTTTCGGTCAGTTCAACGGGGTTCTCTCGACTTCCAGTGCGTCCGCGGTCGGATACTGCTCGGAAATCACGCATTTGAATCTCAGATCCTCGGCGATATCCTCCAGTATCCACGGGGCCACCTCGATCTTGCCGTCCAGAACGGCCATCATATCGTCTTCGACGCCCAGGGCTCTGAGGGCTTCTGCGGCGGCATCAAGGTCTTTGGCGTAGACGAAGCCGCGCACAAGGGTTCCGTCCTCTGTGATGGCCTGGTAGTCCTTGCAGATGCGCTCTGCGCGGCGGATGAGCCTCCTCCTGAGCTGGACTCCGTCCTTGAACGGCGAGGAGCAGAAATGGATGCTCATGCCGGGGCATCTCTCCATGACTTCCCTGGCGGTTTCCTCGGACCCGAGGACGGCGGCGGAGATTTCGTCCCTGACCTCGTAACCGTTGGCTTCCATCATGTCCCAGTTGCTCTCCGAGAATTCGAGCTCGTTGATGTTGGCGAATTTTATCCCTATTTTTTCCGCGTAATCCATCAGGGCGCAGAGCTCGTCGGCGGCGCCGGGGATCGCCGGGACCTCGATACCGACGTCCATCCTGCATTGGGACGCGATCTCCGCGAGCATGGTGCCATCCATTTCCGTCCACATCTTTCTGGGCGGGTGGAAGCGGATCTCATCCAAACCGGCCTCCTCCAGCTTTTTGGCTTTGTCCAGGTCGATGGTCGCGGTATAAAGGTGGATGTGGTGCTCCGGCCCGAACTTCTCCTTAAGCATGCGGATCATATGCAAAGTGCGATCCATGCATGACAGCGGGTCTCCGCCGGTGATCCCGGTTCCTGTGGCGTCCATGGCCTCCGCCTCGGCGATTATCTCGGAGTCTGAGTACACTCTCGCTTCGTTGGCGTAGATGACGTCTTTCCCCTTCTTCTCCAGGGATACCGGGCAGTATTCGCATCCCCATGGGCACTTCCCAGTGACCAGAAGGACCATTTTGGAGCCGTTTATGCAGTGCTCGCAGCCTTCGGCAAGTTTTCCTGAGCAGGCCGATCCGCATTCCATCTCCTCGATCATGTTCCGCCCATCGGACGCGATGGTTTAATAAGTGTCGGGAAGGTCATGCAACCATGAAGAAAGAGAGCAGGCTGGTCCTCGCCTTGGACGAGACGGACGGGGAGAAAGCTTTGGCAGTCGCCGGGAAGGTGGCCGATATCGTCGACGCGATAAAGATCAATTGGCCTCTGGTCCTTTCCGAAGGCCCGCAGATGATCAACCGCCTTTCCGAACTGTCCGAAGTCATATGCGATTTCAAGGTGGCCGACATACCCAACACTGTCAGGCTGATCGTCGAGAACGCCGTTTCCAGGGGCGCGTCCGCCGTGATAGTGCACGCGTTCACCGGAGACGATTCTTTGAGGGCGGCGGTCGAGGCGGCCGGAGGGGCGGAAATCTATGCCGTCACCGAGATGAGCCATCCAGGGGCCAAAATGTTCACCGCTCTCCATGCGGAAGAGATGGCGAGGCTCGGGGCCGAATGCGGGGCAAAAGGATTCATCGCGCCCGCAACGCGCCCGGACAGGATTGCTGCCATCCGTGCGGTAATAGGTCCGGACAGGAAGATTCTGTCCCCGGGCGTCGGCGCCCAGGGAGGCAAAGCTTCCGATGCGATACGCGCAGGCGCGGATTATGCCATAGTCGGCAGGGCGATATATGGGGCTGATGACCCCCGCGAAGCGGCGAAGCTTTACGCCGACGACATGCTCGGATTGCGATCGCCCAGACCGACCCGCTGCAAACGATTTCCCTCCCCCTTCTCTTATTATATAATATTTCATGCTAAAACTTATTTATACAGGTCGCTCAATGAACCGCTGTTCTAAAGACGGAGACTTAAGAATGCCCAAAATTGGAAATGAGTCGCCATCCGCCTCTGAAAAGGAGGTAAGCCGCAATAGCGGCGGCGATGGATGGTTAAAAACCCACTGGGGCGTCCTTTCCCTCTGCGTCATCGTCATAATAGCTTTGCTGCTCAGGACGGTGTTCGCATACGGCATCTCTGCGAACAACGATTTCGCGTTGTCTGGAGGTTCGGGCGCTCAATATCATCTGCATGTGGTTGAAAGCATATTGAACGGCACTTATGCCATCGGAGCAGATGCCGCCGTCAACTACCCTCTCGGTGGTCTCAATGTATACCCGCCTCTGTACGATTTCATCGCGGCGGGAATTGCATCCTTCACTTCCGCATCAGCAGCTATGGGCGGACTCAACCCCGTGATCGGCGCTCTGACATGCATTCCTGTGTATCTTGTCGCCAAGGAGATGTTCGGCAACAAGCTCATCGGAGTCATCTCTGCTCTGATCTTCGCGTTCCTTCCCCTCCCCATAGCTTCGTCCGCGTTCTCAAACGGGACCGAGTTCGCTCTTGCGGCATTCCTCGTGGCTTTCATGTCCTTGTTCATGTTCAGGGTCGCCAAAGCCATCGATTCCGAAGGGCGCAAGACCGTTCTGCTGAACGCTGTGATCGCCGGAATATTCCTGGGCCTCTCAGCTCTCACTTGGAACGGCTTCGGAGTCCTGTTCGCCGTGGTCGCAGGAGCTATGCTCCTTCAGATGGTCGTTTATCGCGTCCAGAACAAATCCATGGTCGAAGCTTATCTGGCCTACGCCCTGATGATGGTCATCGGATTGGCGATGTCCGCGGTCTATTACATACCCGCCGGACTTTGGGATGCGGCATTCTCCGGACCCTGCATCCTCGCGATTTTCGCTCTGGCTTTCGGCGCGGCTTTCCTTGCCCTCAAGAATGTCTCTTGGGTGGTCAGCATACCCGCGCTTATCGTCGTATTCCTGATCGCTCTTGTTGCGATGTATTTCGGCGCCCCCGATCTGTTCAGCGATTTCGTAGGCAAGAACAGCATCTATACCGCCCTGATGGACAAAGCCGTCGTCACCCGCGTGTCCATGTCCAATGTGGCGTCCTATTACGGGTGGCTCACCATGTGGCTTCCCTTCTGCCTCGCTGTCTACGAGACATATGTGTTCATCAGAAAGGACCGCTCTTCCGCCAGGCTCTTCATCACCGTCTGGCTGTACGTCCTGTTCTTTGCCGTCTGGGATTCCTACGGGACCGCCGCGGCAATCGGATCCGTCTTCGGCGTCGCGTCCGGAGCTGCCCTCTACAAGTTCGTCAAATACGCGGATGTCAGGGGCTGGATCAAGGATGTCAGGACTGCCGGCATCACCAAGAGCGCCAAGAAGTTCCTGTCTTTGCCCTTCGCGGCCATCCTCATCGTCGCTCTGCTCGTATTCGTGCCCAACCTCGTCTACGGGCTTGACGCAGGGGTTCCCACCAACGATTCCGACAACGTTCTCTACAACGGCAACACCCAGTTCACGATCAAAGAAGGCGAAAGCTACCCTCTGGGCCAGATTTGGGATTCCCAATCTGCCGACGCCAAATCCGGGGCGCTTGTGAGCCGCGTCGATTACACTTATGACGCGATAGCATCCGGCGATTTCAAGACGGTAGGCGATGTCACAGGAGACGGCGCTTCGGCGATATCCCATGTCCTGCTTTCGGACGGTTCGTCCGGAGCGGTCGCATCCATGATGATGCGCATCATCACCTCCAGCAACATCGACAATTACGCTTCGGATTTCTCCAATCAGAACGTGTACAACACCATCAAGACTTATTGCAACGACAAGGGCGCCCTTTACAAGGAGCTTGAGGAAAACGCTTCCTACTACGGAAAGCTGAAATCCGACGTTTCCTACGAGAACGCCCTCTACTTCGCGTCCGTGAAGGAGATGGTCGAGAACATGAGTTTCACGGAGATCTGCGATACCTACAACAAGGTCTGCGACAGATCCGGCAACAAGATCTCGTATGTCCTGCTCGATCCCACGCTCGTCCCCGTGCAGTACGGCGGCAACGATCAGTTCTCTGGTCTGGCATACTTCGCCGATTATGCTCTGGACGGATACGGCGCTCCTTCCCAGTTCTTCAGCTACAACGCGTACTACGGATACGCCATGTACACCGATGAGATGTACGACACCTTCTTCTGGAAGGCATACATCGGCCCATCGGCTTCAGACGCCGGCGAAACCAGCTCCTACGGATATCTGTACGACCTGTCCATGAGCAACGGAACCATCGCGGCGAACCCCGTCGAGATGGCCGGTTTCAGCCTTGAGAAGTGGATTGTCAGGTACACTTCCGACAAGAACCCCGATGACGACAGCGACTGGAAATACATCGATTATGACGAGGCTATATCCAAGCAGAAGTCCGAAGGAGGGACCATCAACTACCTCGGATCCTACATGCTTTACAAGTATGTCGGAGACGGATCCGGCACATACATCGCAAGCGGAAGCGTCATCACCGACAACGGAACTAGCGCCGATGGAATCCGCGCCGAGCTGTACGTGCACAACTCCACCGCCGGAAAGGATATTCTCACCTCTGTCGACACCGTCAGGAATGGGAAGTATTCCCTTGTGGTTCCCGCTGACAACAGCTACAAAGTGGTTCTGAAGTCTGGCAATGTCGAGATAGCATCCTTCAGGGATACGGTTCCCGCAACCTACACCATCCCCACCGTGACCGTTTCCGGTCAGGTCGATGCCGGTGACAGCGCCATCGCCGGAATCCCCATGAAGCTCGAGTTCCAGAACGGCTCTGTGCCTGCCGCCACATACATTGTCGATTCCGATGACGGAACTTTCTCCGTCGACAACATGCTCGAAGGCCAGTATGATGTCACGATCTACGATAAAGCCGCTTCCAAACTGGCGACTTCTAAGTTCACCGTGGCTTCCGACGACAGCAAGAGCGTATCCGGACTCGTGATTTCGCCCACCACCAGGACGATCACCGCCACCGTCAAGGATGCCAAAGGCGCTCTGATCGACGGCGGAACCGTGATCGCTACGAACGTCAATACCGGAGCCCAGTATTCCGCTCCCATCGAGGATGGTACCGCAGTCGTCACCGCCCTCCCCGGAACGTATTCGCTCCAGCTTGCGGACGGCTACATCACCACCTTGTCGACCACGTACAACATCAGCAGCGGCAACAGGACCGCGACTATCACCGCTTATCAGGCGGACGAGACCGCCCTGGCCAACTCCAACACGCTTACATTCTCCGCCGGAGAATTCAGCACCGTCACCTATGACGGCGGATCTAAGGTCAGCATCCCCAAGAGCCTCGCCACCGACAAGCTGCAGTACACCGTCTACGGAATGAGCGGATCCAAGATCCTGCTCGGAACCTACGACGGCACCCTCTCCGTATCCGAGTACGACTCCGTCAAAGTCACCGGAGTGCTCAAGGACGGGGACGGCGTGACCTCTGGGACCATCATCTTCCAGAACTCTGCGAAGCAGTCCATCTCGGCCACCGCCGGAGAGGACGGAAAGTTCACCATATACATCCCCGCGGGAACCTACACGGTCTACGCCAACAACGGTTCCGACATGGTTACGGCTATGACCCTTACAGTCAGCGCCGACAACGACATGGGCGATGTCACTCTGGACAACGGAAGGAGGATCAGCGCCTACCTCAGGTACGCCAGCGGAACCAGCTCCGGAAACGTCGGACTCGCCTACGTCACCTCGTCGATATCCTTCACCTATAAGGACAGCGACTACGTGATCTACGGAATGACCAACTCCTCTGGTGTCTCCAACTTCTATGTGCCCGACAACGTGGAGTGCAAAGTGGCCTTCAACGATGGCGCCATCGAGAACGAATACTTCCACGGGCCTTCCGCGACAACCTCGGTGGCCGCAGGGGAGAGCAACACTTCGTGTTATGTCACGATCTCCAAGTACAGCGAGTCTTCCACTCCTGTCAACTACGTCAAGCCTGTGTCAGTAACTTCCAGCTACGACATGACCTTGGAGCCCTACAGCACCGGCGATGACATCACGTTCGCCGCCGGCGAGACCAAGCAGATCTCTCCCGGCCAGTACACCGCTAAGGTCCTCACCGCGGGCAAATACTTCAACGGAACCGTTTACGTCTACCCCGGAGAGTCCGAATTCACCGGGCTCGAAGTCGTCGATGCCCATTCGGTCGCCATCACCAAGGCCGATTCGGACATCCTCACGATCGACTGCAACGAAGATGAAGGCGAATACTACCAGGACGGAAGCAACTACTACTTCAAGGACGGATTCATCTACTATCTGTCTTCAGCTGCGTCCGCCGCATCCGATGCGAACGTCAAATACGCGACCATCGATCTTGCGGAAGGCACCGCGCCTGTCTCCATCGACATGACCGCAGACATCGCGCCCATGACCGTCACCGGTTACATCGGCGCCGTCGCGGACGGTACCCTTCTCGTGAGCGATTACAACAAGACCGTCAGCATCCGTTCCCCCATCGAGAACGGACAGTTCACGGTCAAGATGCCTTCGACCATGACCAGCGCGATATTCGACGTCGATGCGTCCAAGACCGTGAGCGACACGAAGTACAGCTACTCCGCCAGCAAGTATGTCACCGGAATCTCCAACGGTTCCGTCGTCAATGTTGCCGTGACCGGAGAGGGATCGGAAGTCGTCGATGAGGACGCGACCTTCAGCGCATCCATCGTATCCGCGGACTTCAAGGACGGAAATGGAACCGTCACCGTCTCCATCACCAACAGCTCCTCCAAGACCATGACCTATGTCATCACTCCCGGAAGCGCTTGGTCCCTGTCCAAGGTCGTCAGCGTTACCGTACCCGCAGGAAGCACGTCTTCCGTCACGGTGAACGGAGTCTACGATGACGAGCTGGTCGCAGTGGGATCCGACGGCATGACCGTCATCGTCTCCAACATTTCGGGATCCGAGAGCAAGACCCTCAAGATCACCGAGAACAGCGCGTCTCACGAAGAAACCAAGGGCGTCAGGATCCTCACCTCCGGCGAGAGATATGAAGAGTACGAGGGAATCCTCGATAAGGTCTCCGCATCCGAGTACATGTATGCGATCACCATCGTCAACCTCGACAACTACGCCAAGACGGTCTCGTTTACCGCCCCTGAAGTCAGCGGATGGTCCGTCGTCATATGCGATAAGGATCAGAGCCTCATCAGAAGCAGCGGCGAAACCTTCACCCTGTACGGTCTCGAGACCGCTGTCTACTACGTCAAGTACATGCCCAACATGCCCAGCAGCAGTTCTCCGTCCACCGTGCCTTCCAGCACTGTAGATGTGTATGTCGATGGCGCTAAGCAGAGCACGCTCAGCTTGTCGCCCGAGGACATCAGCATCAGCATGGATTCCATGGAGGCCAGCGGAGACAACATCTTCAACAGCAGATCCGGCGTCCCAATAGGAATCTGGTTCCTGCTCGCGGTCGGAATACTCATGCTCATAGCTGTATTCTGGCTCGGAAGCAAGAGGGGGGTGTTCTCACGCAGATGAATAAGACAATCGCAATCGTCGCTGCCTTCATGGCGGCGGCCCTCCTTGCCCTGATCCCCGTCTCGGGGGTCGATGGGGCATACCACAGCATAGAGGGAGAGAAGACCGTCATCGCGGTCGATGAGGACGCAGATTTCACCATAATCTACACCGATTCCGACCACACCACGATGGACATCATGTTCTCCGCTAAGCTCGTGGATTCCAAAGGCAACACCGTCACCGGTGCGGTCTCCCCTTCCGTAGGCGACGTGGACAGCGGAGTCCCCACGATTCTGACCGTCACTGCGCCTCAGGATGCGGGAACCTACACCCTTGAGGTCACCTATACCGGAACCGTCACCGAGGGCGAGGAAGAGAAGGATATCGATCCTGTCACCGACACTCTCGTCATTAAAGCGGTCAAGCCCATAACCCTCACCACCCAGGTTTCCCTCAAGGACCCCAACGTGGATCTCTCGGGATACGGCGTCTACTTCTGGGTAGACGGCCAGAAGATGGACGACAGCTACACTACATTCAGTGTCAGCAACAAGGGAACCGGATCGGTCTCCTACGATTGGATCGCTGATGCCGCCAAGGGCAAGCACACCTTCTGGGTGGAGTCTGCCAACGGCGGCGTGGTGAACGTCGACGGGCTCGACAAGAAGCATGACTTCTACGTCGGGGACAACGACTACACCTGGTACATCGTGCTCGCCGTGCTCTTTGTCATAATAATGATCATCGTGCTGGTCTGGGTCTACAGGAAGCCCGTAAAGAACTTCGGAAAGCCCAAATCCAGGCGCTGATGCCTTTAGGAGGGGTTTCGGCCCCTCTTATAAACTGCTTTGCTTGTTTTTTTGCATTCACAGTGACTTTTGCCTATTCTATGGTAGATAGGCAAACGAACGCTCAATAGATGCTGTGCGACATTCGGATAAAAATAAATGGCATTATGCAAATTAAGACTAACTGTTGGATGAGATTGGTACATATGAAAGATGAAATGCATAGAATTTCTATGGCCGATTGCACTCAGATGGTTGCAATAGTGTCTGTTATGGCATTATTTGCAATTATTGGGTGTGTATTGCTTGCTTCTGAACAAGTTTTTGCTGATAATGACAGCAGTGAGAGTTTGAGAGTCTCATCTTTAGCATCTAATTCGGATGATACGTACGCTATTATTGAAGTAACTATAAGCGGCGAGATCAAAGCATTCACATATACCGCTGGAAAACCGATAACTATCGAGCCCAATATTGATCGGGAGATAGATCGTGGTGGTATCAAATATGTTCTTAAAGGTTTTAAGCTGAATGAAAAAGAATTCAATTTCGTCGGATATGTTCCGAAAGCAGGCACTACAATTCAAGTTGAAGCGTGTTATGATGTAGCTTGCGTTATAACTCTTAATTATGTGTCGG
This sequence comes from Candidatus Methanomethylophilaceae archaeon, assembly GCA_017524805.1. Lineage (NCBI taxonomy): Archaea > Methanobacteriati > Thermoplasmatota > Thermoplasmata > Methanomassiliicoccales > Methanomethylophilaceae > Candidatus Methanomethylophilaceae archaeon. The sequence goes on along the minus strand of JAFXUX010000007.1, from coordinate 42,310 downwards.
GAAAGACGGATCTTTCAGCTGTCAATTATGGGAGCTATTCGAGCAGTCATACTTATTATGCATACTTGGGGGAGGATTGTTATGCCCATGTACTGACAAATGATGAACAAGCAAGGTGGTTTAATCCGAGTATCGGTTATAATTATACTTTTAAAGGATGGTTTGACAAAGACGGCAATCCTTGGGATTGGAAAGCTACCGGCAACATGACTTTAAACGCCGATTATGACTCCGATTTGTTCCCATCATACAGTCCCGTTCTGATAACTAAAGATTCTGTGAAAGATCCAATATTTTTCAATGCAACAACTGATGACGATGGAAATCTAGTCTGTGTGTATTACATTGGAACAGCAACCGATGTTCTTTTGGGAACGTATTGGGAAGCTTACAATTCTGGCGGTTTCTCTCGTTCAGAATCTGAGAGTGAGACAGAGATTCGTTCAGTTTCAACATACGTGACTCATAGTATCGAGACATCTGATCGTTTTAAGATATCCAATACACACGAGATCACTGAATATGAACGCGCTCTAATTAGTGGCAATGTGGACGAACCTGTCTCTTCAGGAGCCAATCGTATTGCTGATACTGGAGGAATTGACATCTCTGAAATATCTTCAGGATTATCTTCTATTGGAGCCATTGTATCTTGTATTCCAGGTACACAGGTTGCTGGAATGGCAATTTCAGGCGTCGGCGGCATAATAGAACTAGCAAATTATGTCAAAAATACTATGGACACAGGTGTCAAAGAGAGATGGGAGCGTATAATTGACTCAACCGATGTTGATAAATTTGAGAGTCACGAAAAAAGGACTAGCATCGTCAAGACTCAGGAGTTTAAGTATGCACCTGTTGGAAGCTATCTTGTGTACGGGGTATTCGGGGGAGTCGATTATTATCAGATGGAGAAGTATAGCCCTAATGGGGACTATCTCGGTACAAGTATTACGTATACCACTTTCGATGCTCATGACGCATATTATTCGGCTTACTGCCCGAACTCTCCAGATACCGGTGCAAATGAATTCAGGGTAGATGTTATCAAAACGTTTGACATCTCTAAGGAAAAGATGGAGAAAGATCTCAAAAAATTCATGGACGGAAGAGACAGTATTATTGTCGTCGATGATGCTCTTTTGAGGGATTTCAATGGGTTGTCGCAGAAAATAGCTGTTAATGCAGTTATGGATCCATCTATCGAATCAATAGAAACTGGTGAGTTCAAGAATTGCGCATCGCTCGTTTCAATCGTGATGCCCTCTGTTAAACATATAAGTGGATACGCTTTTTCAGAATGCGGCTCACTTAAATCGGTTACGATGCCTGTTATTGAGTCCATAGATGATGGAGCATTTAGCAGTTGTCCGAATCTCATCGCAAACAGTGGAATCAAACTGAATAAGGGTGATGTTGTTTTACAAAAGAGTGAATCTATTTCGTTGACTGTTCTTAATGGTTCTTCGGAAGAATACAAAGGCAAAATAATCTGGAATAGTTCGAATCCGAAAATTGTAACGGTATCTGACGGTGAAATTACTGCTAAAAGTGGTGGAAGCACAACAGTGTCTGCGTATACTCAGGATGGAAAGATTGCAATATGTAATGTCAATGTAGATTTTCCTGAAAGTGAGGAAGATTCGAAATCCGATGATGACTCTAAAGACATATGGTACTGGGTCATTATGATAGCAGGAATTATAGTTGGAATACTGTTGTGTATATTCCCTCCCTATGGAACTATTGTTGGAATTGTTCTTTTGGTAGCTATCGCATTGAACTATTTCGGGATAATACATCTGTTTTGATGTAATGCGGGTTTGGGATTCCCAGTTATGGGCATCCCGCCCCCTTTAAACCTTTTATCTAATAGTCAACGCTAGCAGTATACTATGGCTTTATGGAGCATATTTCAAAGTTGCATTGAGCAGGTCCGAGCGTGTCCTGTCCATGACGCCTCTGGCGATGTCCTGCTTCCTTCTGACCTGCGCCACGCCATCAGATATGTCGAAGCCCATGATTATCTCATGCAGGGATTCCATCTTTCCGAATGCGACTCTGGCTTCGTCCAGGTGTCCTTCCATAAGCTCGGACACAACCATGCGTCTCATCTCGCCTTCGCAGTCGCAGAGGCCCAGAATCCATGCGGACGGCGTTATGTGCAGCCCGGAGTAATCCTGCACCGGAGAACCGGATGCCAGGGCATGCATGATCTCGGCTTCGGCGAATTCTGCCATGGCATCTTGGACGGGGCCTGACATCAGGATCGCCGGGTCTTCGCAGATTTCAAGCATCGATTGAATCTCGGTTCTCATGTCGCCGAGAGATCCGTCCGGCTGAGCGCCTGTGTGGATGGCATGCATAACATTTTTGGACAGGCGGATGACCGATCTGGAACGTCTTATAGCTTCTTCTCTGGAGCTTTCCATCTCTGCGAGGGCTTCCGCGGCCTTGTTCGCCGTCTGCTCGAGGTTGTCCATAGGATGGTCATGATGAAGCGAGTATAATGGGGTTCGCAGGGAGCTGTAGAAGCTTCTGAGCAGATCGGCTTCCCGCAGCCCTTCTTTTTTCCTTCCGGAGATTCCTCTTGGGTCGGAGTCTTCGAAGCTCAGCATGTCGTACTGCACATCCATAAGAGTCAGCGATTCCGGGCGCCCGACTCCGAAAGTGGCGTTCTTCCCGTTGAGCGCAGCCTCCACTTCAGATACATCAGTTTTCCCTCTGCCGACGGATTCCACTGCCGACGCGATCCTGCGTATCATGTTCCACAGATAGTATCTGGCTTCGAATTGGAGCACTATAGTGTTATTTTCCAAATAGCACTGTAGTCTATCTATGGTCAAAGTCGTCGGCTTGCCGTCGTAGCGGCAGAACCTGACGAAATCGTGGGTGCCTTCGAACAGTCCGCAGCATTCCTTTGCTTTATCGAAATCGATGCCATCTGCGTCCAAGATGTAGCGGTATATGCGGCGGGATGCGTGCCTGACGTTGAATTCCCCGTCGATTCCGCAGTATTGCCTGTAAAAAACTCCGTCTGTGACCGAATTTAGGGCTTTGGAAAGAATCCTCAGATCGTCCATGGGAGAGACGAACGCTATCGCATTTCCGAGGGCGTTGACGCCGCGGTCGGTGCGGCTGGAGAACTCCAAGCACGGGTCTTCTGTTCCCAATACTTTCCTGAGGTCGGAAAGAACCTGGGATTCCACCGTGCGTTTCCCAGGCTGGGTCTGGGACCCGGAGAATCCGGACCCCAGATAGGCTATCTTCATCAAAACGCGCTTCATGCGGATCTGAGCGCCTTCATGTGGTCCACTCTTTTCTGGATGAGGGCGCGGGTGCCGATGTCGTGGCGGACCGCTATCGCGTCGCATATGACGTATTCCAAAGCCTTTTCGCAGTTGGATTCCGCCTCTTCGAGGGTGTCAGCGATGCCGATGACGCCCACGGATCTGGACGTGCCGGTAACCAGCTTTCCATCCTTCACGTCGACGTTGGCATAGTAGACCGTGGCGCCGCATCTCCTGATGGCCTCTTCGTCAACGGAAATCTCATGCCCGGACTCTGATTTCACGCCATATCCTCTCGGCACGACGTATTTGCAGACTGTGGCTTTCCTCTCGAACTCCACGTTTCCGCTCAGGGTTCCTGTGGCCATCATCCTGCAGATGTCCCCGAACCCGGTTTTGAGGATCGGGAGTACGTTCATGGCCTCCGGGTCCCCGAATCTGGCGTTGATCTCGATGATTTTGGGCCCGCTGACGGTCAGCATGAACTGCCCGTACATGGTCCCGCGGTAGGGGCATCCCTCTTTTGCCATCGCATCGACTATGCTCTGCAGGATGGCGAGTGCTTCGCGCCTTTCGGATTCGGTTATGAACGGGAGAAGATGGTTCGAATCGGTGTAAGAGCCCATGCCGCCGGTGTTGGGCCCTACGTCTCCTTCGTACGCTCTTTTGTGGTCCTGGACCAGCGGAAGCGGCACTATAGTCTTTCCATCTACGAACACCATCTGGGTGAATTCCTCGCCGATCGCCCTCTCCTCCAGGATCACTCCGGCGCCGCCGATGTTGTTGTCGAATATCTCGCGGATGTAGCCCATGGTGTCCTCGAAGCTGTGGAGGTGCTCTCCCTGGACCTTCACCCCTTTTCCGCCGGTGAGACCCACCGGTTTCACGACGATTTCGTGGTCTATGGTCTTCAGATACTTCTCGGCGTCGGCGGCGTTATCGAAATGGGCGAAACCGAGGTTCCCCTCGATGCCGTATTTCTTGACGAGCTCCCTCATGAAGGTCTTTGAGGTCTCGATCCTCGCGGCGGCTTTGGTCGGGGCGGCGCATTTTATCCCTTCCTTTTCCAAGGCATCCACGATTCCCGCTTCCAACGGGGCTTCCGGGCCGATGAAAGCGTATTCGACTCCGTTCTCCTTCGCGAAAGCGCAGATCTTGGCGAAGTCCTTTTCATCGCACAGTATGTGCTTCTTCGAGGCGGCGATTATGCCGGGGTTGGCGTTCTTCATAGCCGCATAGATCTCCGCGCCGGATCTGCGAAGGGCTTCCACCGCTGCGTGCTCCCTTCCGCCTCCTCCCACTGTAAGGAATTTCATGCTATCAGAACCCCAACGCGGCAAGGATCTCGTCGATGCCTTCGTCTTTCTTGACGCTGCACTTGTACATCTTCTTCAGCCCTCCGGTGAGTTTGTTGTAATCTTCGACGATGGTCTCCGGATCCACGTCCACCGCGTATGCGATGTCGATCTTGTTGAGGATCGCGATGTCCGAATGGAGGAAGATGTCGTGATGCTTGCGCACCATGTCATCGCCCTCGGTTGTGGAGACGACGACTGCCCTGTAATCCGTTCCCAACGGGAAATCCGCGGGGCACACCAGATTCCCGACGTTCTCTATGAAGACTACGTCGAAATCGTCGAGATTCATTCCGGCCAGGGATTTCCTGATGAGGCGCGCGTCCAGATGGCATTCCTTGCTGGTGTTGCAGTTGACGGCTTCCATCCCGGACCTCTCGAACCTGGAGAAATCGTCGTTTCCGGTGACGTCGCCGGCTATGGCGCAGACGCGGATCCCTTTCGCCCTGAGTTTCTCGGCCAGCTTTATGATCAGAGCGGTTTTTCCGGCGCCTATCGAACCCATGAAATCCACTGATTTCACGCCGTGGCTCTTCATCAGGCGCCAATTCTCGTTGGCGATTTTGTTGTTCTCCTTGAGGACGTCTATTTCCATCCCCGGTTGGACTATATGCATGAGACCGTGAAGAGCGTGCAACCTAATAATGTATATTGGCCGTGGCGCCCCGATATCCGTAGGAATAGTGATAAACGGCGACCCTCATGTCTGGGCGAACAGCATGAGCTACTCAGACGCACTTTCAAAGGCCTTGGAAGCTTTAGGGGCTTCCGAAGGCGCTAAACTGTCCGTCGTCAGGGACGGAAGGACGTTCGTGGGAACGCTGATGCCTCACCATGAATTCAGCGCGCCCGACATCCTCATCCTCAAGATGAAGAGCGGGTACAACGTCGGGGTGAGGATAACGGATTCCACTTCGATAGAGGTTTTGGAGAAGCCGGCAGAGAGGGTGAGGAAAGAGGCGGAGGTCGAATACAGGAAAGGTCTCCCAAAACTCGTCCTCATAGGGACCGGCGGGACCATCGCATCCTATGTCGATTACAGGACGGGGGCGGTCCATCCGGCGCTTTCCACTTCGGACATGGTCAATGCCGTGCCGGAGATCAGGGATATCGCCAACATCGACGCGAGGGTTCTGTTCTCCATATTCTCGGAGAACATGGGCGTGGAGCATTGGCAGGAGCTCGCGGAGGCCGTCGCCCAGGAGATAAACAACGGGGCCGACGGGGTCATCATCCCCCATGGGACGGATACCATGGGATACACCGCTGCGGCGCTTTCCTTCATGCTGCGCGGAATAACGAAGCCCGTGGTTCTGGTGGGGGCGCAGAGGTCTTCCGACCGCCCGTCATCGGACGCATCCAGCAATCTGGTCGCCTGCGCGAGGTTCTGCACCCAAGGGAACCGCGCCGGGGTGTTCGTGGTTATGCACGACACTTTGGGCGACGATTCGTTCGCGGTGCACGCCGGTACCAGAGTCAGGAAGATGCATACGTCCAGACGCGACGCGTTCAGAAGCATCAACGCCCTTCCCGTGGCTCACATAGACAAAGACGGCAAGATCGTCTTCAGCGGGAGCGGGGAGCCTGTGTCGAAAGGGCAGGCGAAGGCGATAATCGGGATGGAGAGGTCCTGCGTTCTGCTCCAGTATTTCCCCGGGATGGAGCCTTTCATGTTCGAGGACATATTCATGAGATCCAAGGGGATAGTTATCGCCGGTTCCGGTCTGGGCCACGTAAACGAAGGCATGATACCTCTGATCAGGAAGGCCAACGAGAGGGGCACGGTGGTCGTGATGACGTCCCAGTGCCTGAACGGGAGGACCAACCTCAACGTGTACAACACCGGAAGGGACATGCTTTCCGCGGGAGTCGTGACCGTCTTGGACATGCTTCCCGAGACCGCCTACGTCAAACTGATGTGGGCGCTGGCCAACACCTCCTCGCCGGAAGAGGCCAAAATCCTCATGAAGACGCCCATCGCAGGCGAGATGTCAGACAGGAGGACCGCAGATGAGCGAAGAGTACGAGATGATGTGCGGGATCGAGATCCACCAGCAGCTGGACACCAAGAAGCTGTTCTGCTCCTGCGACTCCAGGCTCTGCGAGGAAGGATTCGGGGACATTTACAGAAGGCTAAGGCCGACTACCTCGGAGATGGGAGAGATCGACCGCGCCGCTCTGGCCCAGTTCCAGAGGCATATGGGATACAGATACCAGTGCTGCGAGGGGACCAGCTGTTTGGTCGAGCTGGATGAGGAGCCTCCGCACGACGTCAACGACGACGCTCTGACTATCGCCCTGACTTTCTCGGAGATGCTGGGTGCCAACATCATAGACGAGGTTCACTTCATGAGGAAGATCGTCGTCGATGGTTCCAACACCTCCGGTTTCCAGAGGACCGCTCTGATATCCACCGACGGTTCTGTCTCGGTAGGCGACAGGAAAATCTCCATACTTTCCGTGTGCCTGGAGGAGGACGCGTGCCGCAGGGTAGAGACGAAATCGGACGAGGTCGTCTGGAGGACCGACCGTCTGGGAATTCCTCTCATCGAAGTGGCCACCGGCCCCGACATGAGGACTCCCGAGGAAGTCATGGAAGTCGCATACAGGCTCGGGACGCTTCTGAGGGCCACCAAGAGGGTCAAGAGAGGTCTGGGAACCATCAGGCAGGACCTTAACATCTCCATCCCCGGAGGGGCCCGCATCGAGCTCAAAGGGGTCGGGGATCTCAAGCTCATCCCGGATTACGTCAGGAACGAGGTCAGCAGGCAGAAGATGCTCCTCAGGGTCAAAGATATTCTGAGCAAAAGAGGGACGAAGCCTGCGGATTTCGAGATTGTGGATGCCACGTCTGTGTTCGACGGGTGCGAATCCAAGGTGATCAAAGGCGCCCTTTCGGACAAGGGCAAAGTCCTCGCCGTGCGCCTGCCGGGATTCGCCGGCGTCATGAACGGCGACGGAGGGACCCTCAGGCTCGGGGCCGAGATGGCCCAGCGCGCCCGCACCAAAGGCGTCAAAGGAATCTTCCATTCCGATGAGCTTCCCAACTACGGCATTGAGCAGGTCTATGTCGGCAAGCTGAGGGAGTTCCTCGGCGTCAGCGGGGAGAACGACGCGTTCGTAATCTGCGCAGCCAAAGAGAAGAAGGCCAGAGACGCGCTGGAGATGGCCGTCAGCAGGGCCAACGAAGCTTTGGAAGGCGTGCCTGAAGAGACAAGGGACCCGCTTCCGGACGGGACCACAAAGTATTCCAGGCCGCTCCCGGGGGCGGCCAGGATGTATCCTGAGACCGATGTTCCTCCCACGCTCATAACCGATGTTATGATGAAGGACATCAGGGACAGCATGCCCGAGTTCCCGGAGCAGATCGAGGCCCGTCTGGTGCGCGATTACGGCATAAATGTCCAGCAAGCCAGGCAGATAGTCAGGCAGAGCCAGGACGAGGTCTTCGAGAGGATAGCCGCGGACAAGGGGATGGCATCCGTGGCCGCCACGACTTTGCTCAACACGTTCAGCGAGATGGAGCGCGGCGGGGCCGACGTATCCGCGATCTCCGACGACTCTCTCGCCCACGCCTTCGATCTTCTGAAGGAGGGCAAGTTCGCCAAGGAAGCTCTTCCGGCGTTATTGGGCGAGATGGCCAAGGGAACTTCAGCCGAGGATTCGATAGGAAAGCTCGGTCTGGAGGCCGTAGACGAGGGCGAAGCCGCGGCTATAATCGAAGGCATCGTCAATGAGAGGGCGGATTTCGTCCGCTCCAAGGGCATGGCCGCCGTCGGCCCGCTTATGGGCCCCGTCATGGGAGCTCTCAAAGGCAGGCTGGACGGAAAGCAGGTCAACAAGCTGCTGACCGAGGCAATACAGAAACTTTTGGGATGACCGGGTGGGGGGAGACCCCCGCCGCCATCTTTCTCATCCTATATAGTGCCAGAAGAAACCGACGACCTCTTCGGGCGAATAGTCGCCGTGGGACATCCACCAGCGCACGGTTTCCGAGAAGTCCCATGCGCATCTTTCTATGGCGTATTCGATGGGTATGCCGTCGGGCGCCTTTTTAATCTCTTTTTCGAACACTTCTCTGAGATGGTCTCTGAAACAGCGCATGAAGACATCCCCGCTTTCGCTGGCCAGGATGCCTTCCACGTACCCTCTGCTTTCGTCCAGATGATACAGGATGTGGGTAAGCTCGTCCTTGAGGTCTTTGCGGCCGGAGAAATCATGGGTTTCTTCCTTGGTGGCGCTCTCCGAGAACGCATGGTCGAATATGCTTTCGCAAAGGGCATTCAAGAGGTCATCCTTGGTCTGGAAATGGGAGTAGAACGTGCTCCTTCCGATGTCGGCGCGAGTGATTATGTCCTGTATGGTTATGTTCGAATACCCTTTCTCGCTCAGGAGCTCAACGAAAGCGTTGAAGACGGCTTTTCTGGTTTTGGATTGGCGGCGATCCATCGGGTTCCGTATCCGCAGGTCCGTTATTATGATTTCTAAATTATAGCATACGCACCGAGCCATCCGATAGGTTCCGTGATGCATCCGATATTATCATTTCTGTATCGATAATAAGATATTGAACAATATGTTCAGTTATTTATATAGCGTACGATATGGTAGGATTATGGCTGAAGTCTCTGCGCTGAAACGTTTCAACGATCTGCTCGCGGGCCTCCCGATGACGATAGTCGGCGGGCTGTTCCTCGCGGCATCATTCATACTTCCGCGCATAGGATACCCGGAGGGAGAGAATCTCGCGTGGGTCTGCGTTTTCATATGCGGGATCCCGCTTCTGTACCTCTCGGTATGGCGCATAATCTACAACAAAGGGATCAGCAAGATCTCTTCGGCTCTTCTGATAACCATCGCCATGTTCGCCGCCATATTCATAGGCGATCTGTTCGCGGCGGGAGAGGTCGCGTTCATCATGGAGATCGGGGCTATCCTCGAGGACATGACCACGGAGAGGGCGAAGAAAGGCCTAAGGAACCTCATGGCGCTCGTTCCCGAGACCGGAAGGAAGATCGTGGACGGGAAAGAGATTTCCGTGCCGGTGGAGGACATCCGCGTCGGAGACATCATACGCGTGATCCCGGGGGAGACGGTCCCCGTCGACGGTAAGGTTCTGTCGGGGGAGACCACCATGGACCAGTCCGTGATGACCGGCGAGAGCCTTCCTGTGGACAAATCTCCCGGAGACACCGTTTACAGCGGCACCGTCAACAGGTTCGGATCCATCGACATCGAAGTGACGAAAGACGGGGAGGACAGCTCCCTACAGAGGCTCATACGCATGGTCGAGGATGCCGAGAACAATCAGGCCAAAACCCAGCGCATAGCGGACAAATGGGCGAGCTGGCTCGTGCCGATCGCCGCTCTGATAGCGGTCGCCGCGTATTTCGTCACGGGGGAGATCGTCCGCGCAGTCACCGTTCTGGTCGTATTCTGCCCGTGCGCCCTCGTTCTGGCCACACCGACCGCAATAATGGCCGCCATAGGCCAGGCCACGAAGCACGGCGTCATAGTGAAGTCGGGAGTGGCCCTCGAGAACATGGGCGCCGTTGACACCATAGCGTTCGACAAGACCGGCACGCTCACGGAAGGGAGGCTGAAAGTCAGCGATATCATCGCCGTCCCGGGGGTATCCGAGTCCGAGCTTCTGGCCGCGGCGGCCTCAGCCGAGCGTAGGAGCGAGCACCCGATCGGGAGAGCCATAGCCGCCGAAGCGGAAAGCCGCGGCATGGACGTCCCGGAATGCTCCGGTTTCAGGATGCAGGCCGGGAAAGGGGTCCAGGCGGACGTCGGCGGTAACGTTCTCCGCGTAGGGAGCCAGGCGTTCGCATTCGGGGATTCCGCTGTCCCGGGCGATATCCAGAGCGCACTGGACAGGCTCAGATCCGAAGGGAAAGCGTCCGTCGCGGTCGTGTCCGGCGGCAGGCCGCTGGGCGTGATCGGGCTTTCGGATTCCATCCGCCCCGAAACTGCCCGCGTGATATCGGAGCTGAACTCGATGGGCGTCAGGACCGTGCTCCTCACCGGCGACAGCGCCGCGGCTGCGGATTATTTCGCTTCCAAAGCAGGTGTTTCCGAGGTGAAATCGGAGCTCCTTCCCGAGGACAAGCTGTCATGCATAGCCGAGATGAAAGAAAAGTCAAAGGTATGCATGATCGGGGACGGAGTGAATGACGCCCCAGCTTTGAAATCCGCGGATGTGGGCGTCGCCATGGGCGCCATGGGAAGCGACATAGCCGTGGAAGCCGCGGACATCGCCCTGATGACGGACGACATATCGAAGATTCCCTATCTCAAGTGGCTCTCGAACTCCGCCGTCAGCACGATAAAGACGGCCATCACGATATCGATGTGCATCAATTTCGTCGCGATCATAGCGTCCGTGACCGGGATCCTTAACCCCACTACCGGCGCTCTGGTCCACAACGCGGGATCATGCTTCGTGGTCGCGCTGGCGGCGCTGCTGTACGACAGGAAATATCCCGGCGAGAAGAAGAGCAGGCCTCCTGTTCCGCAGGCCGCCGGGAACTCTTCCGAAACGGCGGCATGAAAACGGGGTCCCCGGCCGGTCCGGGGATACCCGTCATTTAAGGTCCACTTTGTAGCATCCGTTTTTGCTGGTGATGCTGATTCTGGCGGATTTTCTGAGGCCGCCCTGGACCGCTTTCCCTATGGACTGGGGGTCCGGGTTGCTCTCGACCATGAACTCGAAGGACGAAGGCACGCTGGCCGCGCTCTGGCGGATGAATGTCTCGGCCTCGTTCATGTCGTCGAATCTGGTCCTGGCGACGCTGTAATAATTGTACTCCATGGAGAGGCAGTCGCATTTCTTGTCGAACTCGTGGGTCTGGCGCATCCTGGCGTCGTTGCAGTTGAAGAACGCGTGCAGGCCGCCGAGATCCGAGGTGACGTCCAGATGGTATCTCTTCCCGGCGATCTCGATTATGTTCCAGCGGTGGCCCACGCCCTCAAGCTCCCCGGACATCATGGACGTTTTGAGCCCGCAGGCGTTGGCCACGAAGCAGTACGCCTCGGATATCCCCTCGCACACTCCCTTACCGGTGAGGAGAGGCCCGGCCATGCTGTGGGAGGCGACGTCGTCGGAGCCGTCATAGACCATGCTTTTCGTGAAATAGTCGTGGATCGCTAATTCGGCGCTGTATGCGTCGGGGCAGTTCTTCACTATTTTCTCGTAGATCTGGGCGGTGACGTCCTTCATCCTCTCCAAGTACCCATCTTTGTTATTCATGAAGCGGTTGTACTTGAACTCGATATCCGCCACGCGTCCGTTGGACTTCACGGTGATGCCCGAATCGACGTAGAAAAGGGAGGGGTCGTCCTCTATCAGGGCGAGGGTCACGTTCATGAGATGTTTGACGTCCGGGGTGCCTTCGCATTGGATCCTGACGGAGGGGATGCATCTCGATGTTGCTTCGTTGATGGCATCGTAGAGGCTCTGATCCTGGGGCGAGAGAAGCGAGCGATTGAGGCGCCAGACCCTTCCGAAGTTAAGTTCCGGGGTGAAGTTGGCCTTGGTGTTGAAGTTCGAGGTCTTTTCTTCCACTTTGGGGGCGGGCTTCGTTTGCGTCTCCTTCTTCTGGTTGGCCTGATTCATATTTTCCATGACCATGCCGACGGCATCCATTATCGCTTTTCCTAGGTCGAACATCGTTATCCTCCGGAGTTTCAGGCGGGCATCCCGCTGCTTTCCATTATTCGCGTGCGACTATTTCGTTCTGATGTTTGCCCTTTCGGAGATTACGAATCTCAACCACGGAAAGCTCCTCGAAGAACAGCTTGGTCTTCCCGAGGATTCTTATGTCATGCCCTTCCAAAACGTCTCCGAGAGAGGATTGGTCCATCAATGAAGACACGACTATGACGACTCTTCCGCCTTCATTGAGGTGCTCGGGGGCCCCCCTAAGAAGCTCAGGCAGAGGTCCCAAACCGTCGGGGCCTCCGGACCATGCCTTTGCCAGCAAGCCTTCCTCGTCCACCGGGAGATAGGGGAGATTGAAAACTATAGTGTCGAAACGCCCTTCTATGGCGCTGTACACGTCGGTTTCCTTAACATCCGCGGGAAGATTGTTGTCGGCGAGGTTCCTGCGAGCAAGATCCACGGCCTTCGGGTTGATGTCCCCGGCGACAACTTCGCAGCCTTCCGCGGCGCAATGCATCGAGACGATCCCGGAGCCGCAGCCAATCTCCAGCACCCTTTCGCCTGGATGCACCTCCAACGATTCTATCAGCAGGATGCTGTCCTCGGACGGCGGATATACATCGGGATCTTCGGCGACGCGGAATTCCGGCCTGTATCTCATGCTATGACGACGTCAGAAGCGGTTATAACCGTATCCATGATGGTTCGGGCTCTGCCGCGGGCGAACAGATGAAATATCCGTCCCGCGTGGCTTCAAATATGATTCAGTTGGACATCCTAGCCGTGGGGAATCTTATCCGCAACGAAGACGGAAGCATCCTGAAAGCGGATTCCACGTCGGTCCTTGTCCGGTCCGGGGACAGGATCATAGTCGTCGACCCAAGCACGGAGTATCTGAGGCCGGCGGTGAGGACCTCGTTCAAGCAGATCGGCGTTTTCCCGAAGGACGTTGACACAGTGATCCTCACCCACGCCCACAGCGACCACACGGAGAATCTGGATCTCTACCGCAACGCGGAGGTCATCATCCATTCCGGATCCGATGCTGAAATACCCGGCGCCAAAGTCGTTAACGGCGAGGAGATAAGGATATGCCAGGGCGTCAGGATGGTCCACACTCCCGGGCATTGTCCGGAGCACTGCTCCGTGTTCGTGGATTCGGACAGGCATTACGTCATCGCCGGGGATGCGGTCCCACTGGAGGACAATTTCAGGAAGATGATTCCACCCAGACTCAACACCGATCCCGACCTAGCTTTGCAAAGTATTAAGAACATCAGGGATTACGCCGACGTAGTCATCCCGGGGCATGGGTTCCCGTTCATGACGGACAGGTGATCAATATGATACAGAGACCAATGCCTGATACGTTGTACTACGAATGCCCGGTCTGCGACGACTACACCGAGCATCAGATACTCAAAGGCAAAATGGGGAAGGCCTCCATCGAAGGCACTTTCAGATGCAACGAATGCGGAAGAGTCACTTCGGAGACTGTCAAGATACCCGAGCTGATCGAAGTCCCGGTGGTATTCAGCGACGGCGACGTATCGACGTCAGCCAAGACGACCATCGAAAGCAACGAGATAATAGCCGTGGACGACGAGTTCTTCATGGACGACGGGAGGAGGGTCTGCGTCACCCACATCGATGTCGCAAACGGATCCACCAAGAAAAAAGCTCTCGCCACGGATGTCAAGAAGCTGTGGGTGAAGCAGTTCGATGTCCTCAGCATCAAAGTTTCGGTCAACGACAACAGGAAGACGTATTCCCTGAGGGTCGAAGCCGAGCCCGATGACGAATTTATCGTGGGTACCCAGCTCGAGTTCGACGATTTCAACTGCCTTATCCACGCGATAAAGACGAAGAACAGCCTGGTCAAGAGAGGCTCCGCCGAGGCCAGGGACATAACCAGGATCTACGGCAAAATCAGGTCCAAACGCTACGACATTATCCAGAGCGATGACGACGAGGAGTTCGACGAGAACGATTACATCCTCGACGATGACGACGAATGAAACTTTGGGCGGGGTTTCCCCGTCCTTCTTATGCAGGCGAATCGTCTTCGAGGATGTAGTCGAGGACGTCTGACAGGTTGTCAGATTTCACTGTGTAAGTGGCGGCCTCTTCCGTGTACGGATCGGTGGGGTTGAAGGCTATCGACATCCCGGTGGATTCGAACATTCTGATGTCTGTGAACGAGTTCCCGATCGATGCGGTCCTTTCTTTTGCCGTGCCGAACTTCTCTATCAGAGGTCTTACGCTGAGTCCTTTGTCCGACAAGTCCACGACAACTATGCCCTCTCCGGTGAGCTTCCCCGAGGGATCCGTGCATATGTGGTCCGCCACGTAACCATCGAATCCGTATTCTTTGGTCAGCATCTCTGCGGCCAGATCGATCCCGCCGCTGACTATGTAGCTCTTGATCCTGCACTCGTTCAGGCAGGCTATGGTCTCCTGGATTCCGCCGATCAGGGGCATGTCGCGGAACAGGACGGCTATGTCCCTTATGCTGACGTCAGGGTTGACTCCTTTCCAAAGGGCGATGTCGCGTCTCATGAACTCTTTCTCATCGATCTCGCCGTTGCAGAACGCTCTGTAATTGGGTTCGCTGTCGACTCCGAAGCATTCGTGCACCCAAGCCCATGAGCTGCGCACTTTTGTCAGGACGCCGTCCATATCGAAGCAGACGAGGTCGTATTTTCTCATGCGGGAGGTATATTTTTCGGTAGTATATGGGATTCTGCTTTTGTAAGACAAATCTCGCCTGTCATACAAGAATAGAAGATAATATATTGAAAATAAAGTTATTTATAATATAAAATTGAATATTTTTAAGTTTAATTAACATATATTATGCCTATATTTTTTATTTTTGTCTTACAATCAGCCGGTTTTCTTACAGCTCAGCTTTTCATGTCTGGCCTTTTTCTTCGCTCTTAAAGTAGCTGTGTGCGACTATTTGCTTTGTGAGGTAATTATTGATTAGAAAATCAATATAATTTATACTATAAATATCGATACTATATTGATAAAAGAAACTTTTTAGTTTTCCCTAAACATATTTATCATAAATCTTAAATAGGGTGCCGTCAATAGTCTCCTTGAGGTAATTGAAATGGTTACAGTAAACGAATCTGAGTGCGTCGGCTGCGGAGCATGCGCGGACGTCTGCCCCAACGAAGCGATCACTGTCGACGACATCGCAATCATCGACGCTGGAAAATGCGTTGACTGCGGAGCTTGCGTCGACGAGTGCCCCTCGTCCGCTATCACCCAGTGAAACTCAGGCCGGTTTCCGGCCCCCATTACTTTTTCTTTGTTTCTTCACCACGCTTAAATATAGGGCCTATATTAGCGCGTTTTTGAGGTATAATATGGTCACCATCAATGAGTCTGAGTGCGTAGGCTGCGGAGCATGCGCGGACATTTGTCCTGCCAGCGCCATAACCATTGACGAAGTTGCCGTTGTCGATCAGTCCAAATGCGTCGACTGCGGGACCTGCGTCGACGAGTGCCCCTCGTCTGCGATCCAGCAGTGATGCCATAAACGCCGGCCTATTTTCGCCGGCACCTTAGCCCATCTATTTTTGCGTTTCATTCCAGATGATTCCGGTTCGGACCATCTCCCTCTTTTCGAAAGTCGGAAAAGCACCATGGCGAAGAACGACTGCTCATCGCTGCCTCCCCGGCGCGGAATCCTGTTTTTGATGAGGAAAGAATCCAGATCGATGGCATACGACTCTATAGAGTTCATCTTGTTTTTCGGGTCTCTGCACGGCTCTTTCGGGCAGCTGCATTCCCGGCAGTTCCTGCATCCGCCTGCCGACAGAATCATCGTCTTGCCCTCGCATTTCTCTCTGAATTCTTTCCTTATCGCTTTGACGACGGAGTGGTGTTCTTCGGAGGCCGCATCCATCTCTTCCAGATCGAACAGGCTCGTTCTCGGAAATGTGGTTCTTATCAGAATCATGCCGCCGTATGATGCGACGATGTTTCTGCAGATCTCGACCGATGGTACGTACGGCGGGCACGCCCAGTTCTTTCCGCACATTCCGCACAGGTTCTGCTCGCAGTAAGACCTTATGCTTTCGTCGACTCTGATCCCGGCATCGGCCAGGCTGAATTCGCTCACGAAAGTTATGCGCGGGCTGCGCAGAGATTCAAATTTTTCCAGATCCATATCCCCACCGCAGAATCATAGAATAAGCGGACTCCGGAGAATCCGTGAAGCGTTTGAAGGCCCCCGATCCGCATGGAATCGAGGGCCCGGAGGCTTTGAAGTTTCAGAATTTCTCCTTGGAGATTTTGTCTATGGCTCTGGTCACAGCGTCGTAAACGCCGGGCACGATGGAGAATCCGAGGCCGCGGGTCAGGCAGGGGATGTAGCTCCTGCATCCGTTCCTCTCGATCCTTTGCCTGACGAATTCCTCGACGCCTTCCTCGGTCCAGTCGGGGAGGTCGATCTCTGCGTTGTCGATGCCGCCCATGAAGAGGAACCTGTCCCCGTATTTGTCGATGAGCTCGTCGATGTTGTTGGAGCTGACGGGCCCCTGCCAGATGTCCACGCCGGCTTCGATGTCGATCTCGACCAGATTGGCCGCGTAGGAGTCGGAATGGTGGATGACGACCTTTCCGCCCAGGTCTCTGAAGTGCTGGTAGATTTTCTTGTAGGGCTCGAGGAAGAACTCCCTGTGGGTAGCGGGGTCCAGGAAGGAGTTGATGGCGGTTCCCCAGTCGTCGTGGTGGAAGAGGATGGGCGCGTGGGTGTGGGCCATGACCTCGTCCAGCGATCTGCATTCCCAGTCGACGACCCAGTCGATGAGCTCGTGCATCTCTTCAGGATGCTCGTAGAATGCGGTCAGGGCCTGCTTCATCCCCATGAGGAAGTGGGTCCTTTCGAAGAGCCCGGGGAACATGGGGATGGCATAGGGGCGTCCGGCATCCTCTGCGGCTTTCATCTGCTGTTTGGCGAGATCCCAAGCTTCCTCGGGGAATCCAGAAGTCATGGGCTGTCCTTTGACCTGCTCTTTCCACTTGGTTATGTCCTTGATGACGAGGACGTCTTCGCCCTCTTCAGGGTGGGAACCGGCGGATCCCTTGGGGATGGAATGGGTGACTCCCCACCCGTCCATGTAGACGGGCTTGGGGTCGACGAACTCGTCGACGAGGTTCCTGGAGTTCATCATGACGGGGTCGAACAGCACATCGAAGAAGTACTGGTTGAGGAATGCGTCGGGGCAGCCCTCGTCGTGCTTGAGCCACTCCTGGAGATTGTCCCAGATGCTGAGCTTCTCTCTGTCGTATCTGCCTTCCGCTTTGAGTTTTAGGATCATCGGGGGCTCAAGGTGGCGGCGGCTGGCGGGTTCGGCGGATTCCTGGGCTCTGGTCTCCTGGGCTTTGGCAACCTTTCTGAGGGCCTCTTCTCTGGCTTTCTCTCCGACGGTCTTGATGGACAGCCCGGATGCGTATTCCGATGCCCTCTTGGCGGCGGAAGCGGCGTCCTCGGTGTATACGTCTGCGCCGATTTTGTCGCAGAAGGACTGGTCCATAGTGGCGCCTCCGACAAAGATCCCGAAGTTTGCTCTGTCCGGCCTGGCGTTAAGGAGGTCGACGGTCTCTTTCAGGGATTCGCGGGTAGGGGTCATGGATGAGGAGCAGGCAACAACGCTGACGGCCGGGTCCCTGTCCATTTCCTCGATGAATTTCTCGGGCGGGACGTCGGCGCCCAGATCCTTGACGGAGAATCCAGCGCCCTGGAGCATGACAGTGACGAGGTTCTTCCCTATGTCGTGGACGTCTCCCATGACGGACCCGACGATCGCCTTTCCTCTGGGGGAGCAGCTGTCAGAGGATTTCAGGAAGGGCTCGAGAATCTTGAGTCCGATCTGCATGGTCTTCGCCGCTATGAGCATCTGGGGCATGAAAACCATGTTCTGTTTGAAGCCCTCTCCGATCTCGTCCATCGCGGCTATCATCCCCTTGTTGAGGAGGATTTCGGGGGCGATCCCCGCTTCTATGGCCCTGTTCAGGCAGGGTGCCATGTTGTTGATCTTGTATTTCAGTATGCAGTCCTTCACATCGGAGATTATTTCCTCGATGTCAGGGGTGCTGTTGACCGCTATGTTTCCTATCGCATCTGTGGCAACCATTTCAAAGCCTCTGATATGACATGTCCCTCAAACGGCTAAACCGATGCATCAAAACACGGAGGTTATTAATTTAATAACTATTTATTATATAAATAATATTTAATCAGAGACATTATTTATACTGTTTTGATTATAATGTTATTACATGTCTTATAACGTTGTACAGAAGATTCGCAATAACTATTATCTGTACGAGGCCGAGTCAGAATGGGATCCCGAGACGAAGAAATCCCGCCAGAAGAGAAAATACATAGGAAAATGCGACGCGGACGGGAATCTGCTGGCCGACGGGACGAAGTCGATAGTATCGAAGGATCTCGGCGAGTATTATCTTCTGTACCGCATAGCCTGCGATTGCGGGCTTTGGAAAGCGCTATGCGACGTATACGGGTCGGATGCGGCCAAGATTCTGTTTCCTTACTCTGCGGTCCGCTGCACCAGAAGCTGCCCTCCCACCCAGTCGTCTTTCGCGGTCAAAAACTCCGTCGTGCCGGATTACTTCGGCATCCCTCTCGATTCCCGCCTGCTGACTCTGGACGGCTATCTGAATCTCCTGAAGACGGTGTATGGCAGGAGGGACGAACTGTTCAGGGCTCTCCGCAGAGGGGACGAAGCCATGGTGTTCAACTCCGAGATTCTGCGGGAGCCCATACATTTCTACAGATTATATGGGACCAGGAGCCGGTTCAGTTTCAACGACTTCCCTCATAAGACTGAGTTCACAGCCGTGGATTCCGGCAGCGGTCTGCCGTTCTTTTTCAAGCTGGCCAATTACGAGGGCGTGGACAGAAGCAGCCTGGACAGCATGTTCGAGGATCTGAGATCTATGGGAATAACCCGCACGGTGTTCAATCTCCGCATCTCCGGATGCACAGAATCCGAGGTCCCTTCGTATATCAGCTCCGGGTTCGGGACGATCCTGCATGTAGGGGCCGATTCTCCGCTGGGAAGAGACGAAATCTCCGGGCACATGCATCTGGCCGATTACGAAACGGAGTTCATCAACGGTTCCCTGTACCGTTTCTTCAGGACGGAGCGCATGTTCCTGGTCAGCCGGTGCACGGTGTATATAGTGCAGGATTCCAAAGCCCACGAGGATCAGGTGCTGTCCTTTTACAAGTCGCTGAGCGATGTCGAGGAAGCGGTGTCCCGCATGCGCTGGAACGACGATTTGGATGACCGTCTGCGCCTGATGTTCGGGGATTCTCCGCTATTGGATCTGCTGGATCTGACCGAGGGGGATGACGGTTATGTGAGAACCGAGCGCAGACGCGACGAGATACTGCTGCACGACCAGATGCTGGGCCGGGAACTCATAATAACCAACACGGACTATAGTCTGAAAGAAATAATAGAGATGTCCCTGTATGCCCACAGGTACGATCAGGATCTTTCCATTTTCCGCACGGATCTCCAGGGAGGGGCGACGCTTTTCCCCTCCAACGAAGCCGCCATAGCCTCTCTGATGGGAGATTTTTTTTCGCACATCATGAAGCTGTCTCTGATACGCAGACTGTCCGATTCGGAACTGGCGGACGAAGTCAACTATCTGGATGCGATCTCCATCGTCTCATCGATCAAAGGCTGCTGGATCGACGGGAAGTTCACGATAACCAATCTCAGCCCGGATCAAGAACGCGTGTTCCGCGGCTTGGGAATGGATGTTCCAGATGTCGGCAGCTTCCTGATGCGCCGTGTGCGAGGGTCAGGCCGTCTTCGTCCGGAGGATTTCCTGCAGCTTACCGAAGATGATGTCGGCCGCCCGGGATATTTCAGCAGGGTCCGGGCTCCCGGTGCAGACCATCCGGCCGGAGCTGAACAGCAGCACGGTTACCTGCGGGTCGTCCATCCTATAAATGAGCCCGGGGAACTGCTCCGGTTCGTATTCCGCTCTGTCAGTCCCCAGATTCAGAAGCAGATCCGGAAGATCCAGAGAGGCTCCCGCATCCCCGGAGGCGACCATGTTGTATATTCTGGGTTCCGGATCTTCAGGCGGAATGACGCCTGCCGGCTCAAGATCCCTCAGGACTGCGGCCCCGGCTGATTTAACCTCATCCATGGTGACGAGGCCGGACATGGTTATCTTTCCGGATGCGAAAATCTCTACGAACGCTTTGGGCTTTCTGATGCGGTATGAGATCATTTTGGCTTTTTGTGCGTGCATCTTGGCGTTGCCGAAGCAGGAATGAACGCGGTCGAGGTCGATGGGCGAACCCGTATCGATCACAGCGGAAATGTTCTCTATACCCATTCTTACGCCCATAACGGCTCCCCGAATGTCATTGTGCAGTGCGCAGATAACTATGACGGCTCAAAAAGAACAGAATCCTAACGAATCTAACCCAAAGGAAAACATCGGAGCATTCATTCTAGCATATTGGTCCGATGCCGCCCGAGACTGCCATCCGTCCCTTGTTCCGTCCTTATGGCACGGTCCGCGGATGCGCCGATGCTGAAACAATGGCGCGGAAGACCGGAATAGTTGGGTTGCAATCCGGCGGAACCGACAATGGACGCGATCATTCGGCTCCTGCGGCTTCAAGCATAATCGAGGCCCGCATCCCCGGCCGCGGCTCTGGCGCTATTATTAATTGGGATGCTCATTACCCCCTCGACCATGATCACGATTATCGGTACTGGGCACGTCTTCAATCTGGCCGAGCCTGTGGCCTTCATCGTGCATCACACATGGCCTGATGCTGTTCTTATAGAGCTGGACGTGAAGCGCTACAATTATCTGATGCGCGTCCAAAGCGGCGAGGAATTCCCCAAAGACGGAAAAGCTTCGCCGATTTACCGCCAGAATTCGAAGTACCAGCAGAAAGTATCGAAACAGTACGGGAACAAGGTCGGCGGCGAATTCCTCGCGGCAATCCAGATGGGAAAATTGGAAGGCGCAGATATCATACCCATCGATACGGAAGCCGAAGAGACGCTGAAGCAGATATGGGAGGAGATGTCCGTATCCGAGAAGGCCCGCTACAGACTCTCCGGAATACGCGACAGCCTGATCGGCAGCCGCAGCGCCGAGACCGCTCAGAAGAGGTTCGCCGCGGACGAGGACGCATACATGGAGTCTATGCGCCGCAGATATCCCACATTGGTCAGGAAGCTCATAGACGAGAGGAACGTCCACATGGCCGATCAGATAAACAAAGCCTCAGAGAAGTATTCCAACATGGTCGTGGTGGTCGGCGACGGGCATGTCGAGGGCATCTGCTCCATGCTGAAGGATCCGATGGTCAGGAAGATCCGTCTGGAAGATCTGATGGATCACGACCGTCTGAATGAAGTGCGCAAAATGGTTTACAACGGAGACACGGAGAGATGAAAGTCGAACTGCTAGCTTATACGCCCAATGCGGACGCCATATGCGCCGCCGCCGGGAATTCATGCTATTCCTCCAAGCCCGCCTCGGAGATAATGGGAGGCATCGATTCGGAGAGGATACTGTCCAAAGTCGTCGGCATGGGGCACCATTCGGTGGTGGAGCACGCCACGTTCACGTTCTCGGTGGAAGGCGTCTCCCGCGCTCTGACGCATCAGCTGGTCAGGCATAGGATAGCGTCGTTCTCGCAGCAGAGCCAGAGGTACGTTTCTCTGAAGGATCCGTCCTATGTGAGGCCCCATACGGTCGAAAACAATCCGGATGCCTCGAAGATCTTCGACGAAACCATGGACAGGATATGGGAAGCCTATCGCGCATTGGAGGAGATGGGTGTGCCAGCGGAGGATGCTAGATACTTGCTGCCTAACGGGTGCACCACCAACATCGTCGTCACCATGAACGCGCGCGAGCTGCTCCATTTCTTCTCGCTGAGGTGCTGCGGGCGTGCCCAATGGGAGATCCGCGAGATGGCCGAGAAAATGCTTGCGCTTTGCGTGGAAGTCTCTCCCGCGATATTCAGCGATGCAGGTCCGCCGTGCATGAGGGGGCCGTGCCCAGAGGGTAAGCTGTCCTGCGGGAAGCCCAGGCGCAGCTGAGATCGAGCTTTCCGAAGCGCTTATCCCAGCAGAAAAATTCCTGAATTCAGAGACAACTAGTTTTAAATATGGCACGCTCATACGCTGGATTACTCGGTGAAAGATATGGGAAGAATAAGACCCACCTACATCAAGAGAGTCGCCATTGAGCTTGTCAACAAGTATCCTCAGGCTTTCAGCAAGGATTTTGAGGGCAACAAAGAAATGGTCAGCGCTCTCACTGATGTCTCATCGGTGACTATGAGGAACAGGATCGCAGGATACATCTCCCGCTACCTGTCTCGCCCTGAGGCATGAGCCAAACGCCTTAAACCCTTGTGGTTTCCGCACTTCGCCCGCGTGGGGTAGCTTGGATATCCTGTGAGATTGCGGATCTCCTGACCCGGGTTCGAATCCCGGCGCGGGCACCATATTCCAGGTTATCATAAGAAGCCGGAGAGAATTCCCCGGCATGTTTTTCATTCCTCTTCCGGAGCGTCTTTGGGGAATACCTCTTTGGAGATTTCCACGTCCCCCGGCGGCAGGATTCTTGATACCTCTTCCTCCGGGACATCGAACATCTTCGCTATTTCGTTGGATCTGCGCCCGGTTTTCCCTCTCCCAGGGACGATCTCCACGTATTTCCCGCATCCAGCGAAGCATTCCGAAGGGCCGCACATGACCTTTCTGGCTCCCTGATAGTAAACCTCGCCGATGGTCAGCGTCATCGGGAGATGGTACTCGTAGTTCCTCTTCCCGCGGATGATGAACGCCCCTCTCGGCACGAATTCTCCTGGGTTGGGCGTCTTGCTCACCTGGTCGGGATACACCCAGAAAGCGCTTCCCTCCGCAACAGCGGCCACCCAGGCTTTGGACTGTGCTATGGCGAAATGGCAGGTGCATCTCAGGTCCTCCTCCGAAGCGGATGCCCCATCTTTCAGGATTACGGACGGCGCCCCATGCACGTCGGCGTGGGCATAGACGTCGTTCTCTTTGAGATGCTTCTTGACGATGGCGTCGTTGGTGTGGGTGTCCCTTCCGGCGATGACCAGCTTCCCTCCGGGGGTGATGAGCCACTTGTACCTCTCGAACCAGAATTGTTTGGTGGGCTCGGCTTTGCCTGCGGCCGCCGCTTTGGCCTTGTCGATGTGCTTCTGAGCCCTGGCCAATATGGTCTTGCTCTCTTCCAGCGCTTCTTTGGCTCCGCCGGCCTTGTCGCTGATGTCTTTCGCCTTTTGGTAGAGGTCCGATGCGTTGGCGTCTATCCCTTTGGTGTAGTCCAATTCCACGGATTCATCGCCGAGTTTCGCGACCACTCTGTTCTTGGAGGGATCAATGGATTCCACGAACGGGATCCTCATGGCTCCGGCTTCGAGCTTGTCCCAAGGCAGCTTCTTGGATTGCTCGCTGAGCACCGCCAGCAGCTCGCTGGTCTTCTGGTAATCCGTGTAGATGGATTCCGCCTTCCTGCGTAGCTCGCTCTCAGCTTCGGTGTATTCCGCGATGGTCTCCTCCTGCTTGGCGATCCTTCTTCTGAGCTTCTCAATCTCGGGGTCGACGTAGGCTTCCTCCTCTTCGTCCGCTATCTGGAGCATGAAATCGTGGATCATCGCGGACATGGTCGGATAGCTTCTGCTCTCGAGATCCGAGCGGGACTCCAGCTTCATCGGGGCGAAATCCTCTATCTTCCCGTCTTTGAGATAGGCAGTGGGCTCCGGGGATTCCATGGCGTACCCCATGATGCCTTTCATGGCCTCATACATCTTCGAAATCTGCCCATCTTCCACGTCTTTTGCGGGAGTGGATTTGTCGATTCCGATGCGCTTGCAGACTTCCTCTGCGTATTGCCCTCCGAGGTTCGCGGAAGTGGCCAGCGTCCTGACGGCATCCGAATCCGAGGAGCGGAAGGCTGCAACGAATTCCTCCTCCGACGATCCGGTAGGGTCGAACCTGGATTTCGGCACCACATATTCCGATCCCGGGCGCACAGAGCGGTCTTTCCAGGTCTTCTGGATAAGGCAGTTGAGGATGACCCCGTCTTTGATGAGGAGCACGTTGCCTCCGCCGAACATCTCGAATACCAGTTTGTAGTCCCCGTCGGATTTGGCCAGCTCCAATTCTATGGCCCTGTCGAAGCCTATCTGCCTGACTTTCCCGACGCGGGCGTTGTCGATGTATTTCCTCAGAAAAGACGCGAACGAAGTGGGCATCGTGGGCGTCTCCGGCTTCACTGACGGGCTGTAGAGCCATTTCCCATCTTTGAAGAAGAGCTCCCTCTTTCCCTCGCCCTGGACGTTAAGGCGGAAAAGGACGTTCTTGGCGCCCCAGTGGAATATCTTGTCCATATGCGCCCCCTCGATCCCGGAGATTTCCGTGACGATGGAGCGGACGTCAAAGGAACTCATCTCTTTCTTCATGCCCGACCTTATCGCGCAGGATGTGATAAGAGTTTTCGCGATTGGCCATGCCTTCGGCCGAGCTCTCGCAGAAGCGTCGGGACGCGCCTTCCGCTCAGAAATCAAGCTGTTGCAGTCGCATAGGAACTTCATGAGATAACTTTCGGAAATATCGGTAAGTCGACCATAATTTCCGATTGATTTTATTTGGCCTGCCGATGTATTTCGTCCCAGACAATCGGGCCGCATCTCAGGATTCTGGACAATGTGGCTAAATGCGTTTTTGCAGATAAATTTATAAATCAGTTGATTATAGCCCTGCTTACAAATGCCGCTGTGGCTAAGGGGTATAGCGACGCCTTGGTAAGGCGTAGGTCGTGGGTCCAATTCCCATCAGCGGCTCCACTCTTCTTCTGTTCTTTCTCATGAGCGCTGCTTTTGCTCACTCATATTTTGAGGCGAATCAGATCGGATGGGATTGCAGGAGGGAATTCCGCCGTTCTCACGGGTATGCGTCTGCCAGACGATGCCGCTTCCCAGAGGTCTTCGGGCTTGGGCGCGTTCAGGAGAACAGCTAAGTCATGCTTTTTTTCTGCCATCGCTTGGATGGCCTGCTCCATACAGTCCGCATAGGAGATTATCCCCTTCCCTTCGTCCGATTTGTACACGGCTTTGAAAATCTTCTCTTGAGCCGCATAAGAGCCCAGCATAAACGCGGCCGATTCCGTTTGCAGATCGGCGAAATAGCACGCCCCTGATTTGAAGATCAGACCCATCATATGGTCGGGGAGGCCTTTTTCCATCTCATTGACCGAGGTTTCCGTCAGGGCCATGGATTTCGAGATGCCTTTTATGGCGTTTTTCTCGGAGATGCTGCCTGTATCCAAGAATCTGTGGGCTGCGCGGATGTTCAGGCCAGGGTCGTCGGAAGGTATCAATGCGGCCAGAACGAAGGATCTGGCTTCCATGGCAGATTCGTAGTTTGCAGCGCCAGAGGCCACAATGAATCTCTTGCTCCCCAGAATCTCAGCAACCCTTTTGGTTTGGTCGGGATCGGACATTCTCCGCAGGCAGGTCCCCTCCATCTCTTCCCCCTCCAGGTCGGCCAGAAACTCGCCCAGAGGCTCGGATATGCAAACCACCGGCTCGCTTTGGAATCCCGCATCTCTGATGGCTTTGGAAGCGGCATTCCTCTCTTTCAGGGAGGCGCCGTCCATCTGGATCGCGTTTCCGGCGGAATATTTCTCGGCTTTCAGCGCCCCTATTATCGCCGTGCGGATGCCGTGGGCAGTCTCCTGCCGGAGCAGATAGAAGGAATCGCCGTCTTGGGCTAGACTGTCTTTATCTTCTGGGTTTTTCGGTCTGAGCCCTGGGAAAGGCCTGAATTCTGCCATGCGGGCGTGAAAGCCATGCGGTTATTTTATGTGCGCGCCTGGATCGAAAAGAAAATAGGCCCCGGTTTCCCGGGGTATTGATCAGCAGATCCTGGGGACGGGGTCTCCGGCGGGGGCTTCGAGTATCCTTCTCCCGCCGATCTCGGTCCTCATGACCACTCTTTCCACTCCGTCGACTGCCTTCCCTATTATGGATGCGTTCCTGCCTTCAGGAGTCTTTCTGATGGCTCTGAGGACTTCGTCGGCCATCTCAGGGACGACGGCGATGACGGCCTTCCCTTCGTTCCCTATGCTGAGCGGGTCTATGCCCAGCAGGTCGCAGGCGCTGACGACGCCCTCCCTCAGGGGGATGTCGGCATAATCGATCTCCATGCCTATGTGGGATTTGGAGCACCATTCGTTGAGCGTGTTGGCCAGGCCTCCGCGGGTCGGGTCTTTCATGGCGACGATGCCTCCGGCTTTCAGGCCCTCGGCGATCATGCCGTTCAGAGGTGCCACATCGCTCTCAACCTCGCTTTCGAACCCGTATCCTTCGCGGAATGAAAGCAGCGCTACGCCGTGGTCTCCCACATATCCGGACACGATTATGGCGTCCCCGGGCCTAACAGACGAGTCGGTGCACCATCTGTTCTTCACTTCCCTGTATTCGGCCGCTTTGGCCAGGTTGGAGTCGAGATATGCGGATCTCTTCCCGACGGCGGAAGTCGACAGGACCATCTGGTCCACCGCCCCGGATTCGACGACTTTGGTGTCTCCGGTCGCGATGGGAACCCCGCATCCGGCGGCGGTCTTTCCCATGCTGTCCATGACCCTGTCTACGACGTCGATTTCCAGGCCTTCCTCTATTATGGCGGAGCATCCCAGAGCCAGCGGCGCGGCGCCCATGACGGATATGTCGTTGACAGTCCCGGCGACCGAGATCTTTCCGATGTCTCCTCCGGGGAAGAAAAGGGGCTTCACGGTGTGCCCGTCGATAGTGAACACCACGTCGCCTATGACGGCTGAATCGTCCATGGAGTCCAGGGGGACTTCGGCATCCATCTTGGGGAAATGGTTGGTTATGTGCTTAGCCAGGAACTCCTGCATAAGTTCCCCGCCGGCGCCGTGGTTCATGATCACTTTCGACATGCCGTCGTAATCAAGCAATCCCGATAAAGGAATTGCTATCATCTTGATGCCACAATTTTATATCGGGCATACTTTAAAGGGGTTGGGCCCTGTGGGGTAGCATGGATATCCTGTTGGACTTCGGAACCAACAACTCGGGTTCAAATCCCGGCAGGGCCGCTGAGGAATTCGTTTGCTTCGCTTTTTCGGGGAGTATTTCCCCACGAGAACGGCATAGTCCAGGATATGCCCCATAATCCCGAAGACCAGGTCTCCGATAGGGAATCCTTTCTCAAGTTTGAGGTCGCAGTCCAAGGCGAAGACTTTGAGGGTATATCTGTGGGTCTTGTTCGGAGGGGCCATTCCGCCGTATCCAGTGGCCTTTTCGATCGGGAACTTGTTAAACGCTCCGCACCAGCTGTTGCGCCCTTCGATGAAATCGTTGTCGCTGCGGGATGCGCCCTCTTCCACTTCGCATTTCTTCAGGCCGACCCCTATCCAATGGATCCAGTCGAATCCGGAGACCTCAACCGCGTCGTAGTCGTCGAACACGAACGCGAAGCTGGCCGTCCCTTCGGGGGCGTCCTCGATTTTGAATGGGAACGACAGGGACGGCATCTTCTTTATGAAATCAGAGCCTTTGGACCCGTATTTGTCGAGGAAGAATCCGTTCTCGTCTATGCCTTCGCTTGTTACTTTCATTTCAGTTCCCCTCGTATGATATCAGCGATACGACGTCGTATCCGCTGAGCTTCTTCCTTCCGCCCAATCCGGCCAATTCCATGACGAAGCAGATTTTCACGACCTCTCCGCCCAGGCGCTCGATCATCTTGATCATGGCCTCCGTGGTGCCTCCGGTGGCGATCAGATCGTCGATTATGACGACTTTCTGGCCGGGCTTCACGGCGTCCTTGTGCATCTCCAGGGTCGCAGTGCCGTATTCAAGGTCGTATTCTTCAGATATGGTCTCTCTGGGGAGCTTCCCTTTCTTGCGGACGAGAATGAACCCTTTGCCCAAAGCATAGGCCACAGGGGTTCCGAAAACGAATCCGCGGGATTCCGAGCCTGCGATGAGGTCGAAGTCCAGGCCTTTCAGGGAGTC
Source organism: Candidatus Methanomethylophilaceae archaeon (assembly GCA_017524805.1). Lineage (NCBI taxonomy): Archaea > Methanobacteriati > Thermoplasmatota > Thermoplasmata > Methanomassiliicoccales > Methanomethylophilaceae > Candidatus Methanomethylophilaceae archaeon. The sequence continues at coordinate 13,888 of JAFXUX010000007.1, read as the reverse complement.
GATCATCTGGTCGATCGCCAGCTTGAGCCCGTCCGGGCTGCTGACGATGGTGGTGATGTCCCTGAACATTATCCCTGGTCTGGGGAAATCGGGGATCGTGGTCACGTAATCTTTCAGTTCCATGGGATATGTATCCGCATGGGACGATTAAACTGTTGTCAGATTCAACAGCCATCAAGGGCCGGCTGTCGGAAAAAAGCCGGTCCAACTTTCCCGCCCCTTTCAGGGTAATACGTTTGTCGCGGTCATCCGTCGAGTCTTGCGAACGGATCATGCGGAAACGTCTGGGGGACAAACGCCACTCGGCAATCTTTTGCCGTGCTTCCCGTTTCCTTGCGGTCCGTTCTCGCCGCAGATCCAAGCCACTTGTCTTTTGCCGATCGGTTCTTGCCTCCTTGAGTGTAAGTACGTGTTTCTACTATTTATAATGATTTGTTGACGTATTTCGAAGTTAAAATGATCAATCATGCAAGTATTAGTAGTAATATTACGATATTCGTAAAAGAATATGGTTATCTATTTATTCTCGCAAGCAAATGCGTCCTATCGGCGGGAACGGTAGAAATTCGTTTTCCGCATTTTTCTCGGCGCAAAATATCGGGATCCCATGAGGAATCCATCGGAAGAAAAAGTAGGGAGGCCCGGCCGCAGCCAGGCCAGTTTTGAGGTTTCAATAGAGCTGTTCGCTGCAGTACGGGCAGAACTTGGGCGTCTTGGGAAGCCCGGAGATGTCCTTTCCGCAGTAAGGGCAGCTGTTGTATTTGGGTGCGGCGCCGGCGTTCTGGGCCGCTCCGCCCTGCTGGGGCGCTCCCTGCGGGGCTCCCTGAGGAGCGCCTTGCGGGGGCATTCCCGGCTGGCCCTGCGGCGGCATCTGGCCGTATCCAGGCATTCCGTAGCCGGGCATCGGGCCGCCCTGCGGGGGATATCCTCCCATGGGCTGCATCCCGGGCGCGGGCTGGCCGCAGTGGCTGCAGTACCTGTACGGGTAGTTGTTGGGGGTTCCGCAGAAGGGGCACAGCATCTGCTGGACCTGAGGCTGCTGGGGCTGCTGCTGTTGCTGGTTCGGCCCCATCATCTGCTGGTACATCTGCGGGAAGAGGAGCATACCGGTTCCGATCGCGGCTCCTCCTTCGGAGTTCCCGATGGCGTCGGCCATTCTGTCCATCACCTCGTATTTCTTGAACTGTTCTCCGTTCTTGCTGCTGAACTGGAGGTACTGGAAGATCTTCTCCTGATCCTCTTCGGTGGTCCTGAGCTCGGCGATCTTCAGGGAGAGGAGCTCGATACCCCTCTGGGTGAAGTACTGCTCGATCTTGACCTTGGTGGTCGTGGAGGCCTTCTCGAGGTTCCCATAGACGTCCATGTAGAACTGGGACGTGAGCTGCTGGGTTATCTGCTCGTTGATGAAGCTCTTCATGAAGGCGTTGACGTCGCCGGTGGTGTACGTGTGCTGCCCTCCGATGACCTGCGTGAAGAACACGGCCACATCGGATATGCGGAACTGGAAGTCTCCGTTCGCCATCAGGGTGATGGGGACCTCATAGTCCTGAGCGGCTTTGATCATCCCGCGGATTCCCCATCTTCCGTTGAACATCTTCAGCGAGATGAAGATGATCTGGGCTTTGAACGGGGTCTCCTTGTAACCAAGCAGGACGTTGTACAGCTTGGTGAGCCAGGGGATGTTGGTCGTGGAGAGCACATGCCTTCCGGGGTCCAGAACGCCGAGGAGCTGCCCGTCTCTGATGAACAGGGCGACGGCGTGCTCGGGGACGGTCACGGACGTCAGGGTCCTCAGGTCGTCGTGCTCGCAGGTGTATATGATGTCGTCAGGCCCCTGGTTCTGCCAGGTGACTACGTTTGTGTTGGTGGCCATCAGATGCTGCCTCCGTCGTCGGCTTCGAAGCCTTTCATCACGGCTTCCCTCTGGTTGTAATCCTCGAGCATGTCGTCTATGCACCTCTCGTATTTGCGGAGGTCTCTCTTGGTGATGCTGCCGTCGTCCACCATCTCGAGAAGCCTCTCGGTGGCTTCCCTCATGGCCTGGATGTCCTCCAGGATCTTGGCGTCCCATTCCATGACCCTGTCGAGGTCTGCCTCGAGGATTTTGACGGAGTCGTGCCAAGCGGAGTATCCGTTGACCGCTTTCTTGATGTCGATGTCGTATTTGTCGACCTTCGTTCTGATCCTCTCGACATCCATCAGCATGTCGAAGTCGTTGGTGACGCCTTTCTGGATCTCGGCGAGGTCCGCCTTGGTCCCGTGGATGGCGCGGGAAAGCTCCTGCCTGACAGCCCTGTCGGCGTCCCTGCGGAGGTTCTTCTCTTTGTATCCTTTGTATCCGGGAATATAGAGCTTGATCTTCTCGAAGAGGCTCTGATCCCCTTTCATTTTGTCTGTTACTGTCGTGTTAAGTTCTGCCATATTATCACTTGTTCCTGTTCTTCAATGCCATTGCGATTCCTGTGATAGCTACTATCGCAATGAATGCGGCTACGGTTATGAGTACGTTATGGATGCAGCTTTGGATGATGCCGCATGCCCCGATGCCGGCCAGTATTATTCCTCCGACAAGGGTCACATCTCCGGACGAAGGCCCGAAGCCCTCGCCCTCCCCGTTTCTGAACAGGGAAGTGATGCCAAGGTACAGCCCGAAGATGATGAGCACCGCCCAAAGGACGTTGAACGCATCCCCTGTGAATACGTACAGCACTATCCCTGTCACTATCGAAAGCAGGAGTGCCGCAGCGGACATCGCCGCCCATGTTCTGTTGTTCATGGCCATTTTAACCACTTCAGATTATGACTATGTTTCCTGTTCCGAGGCTGCCGACTACTTTCGGCTCCAGCCCTCCGAACGCGCTGGGGAGCTTCACGTTCTTCCCTTCCGCGCTGCATGGGATGTATATCAGCCTCTTGACGATCGGTTTGCTGAGCTTCAGTTTGGAATGGGTTCCGGAGCATTGTTTGAGATACTCCTCAACGAGCTTTGTGGCCTCGGTCTTGGTGCTGAGCGGGACGACTATCTTTCTCGACCCGGGGGAGTTGTTGGCGGCGGAATTGGCGAGCACGCCTATGCCGGCGCCGCCGCTGATGCTGTTCTCTTGGCCTTTTATCTTCGTCAGTATGGAGGCTTCGGGGGCCGCCGCGAAGATGTCCGTGAGTCCGCTGCGCGGGTTCGTCAGCGCTGTCGAGGATACGGTGAAGGTCGCGGGCACCAGCAGGTCTTCGGTGACTTCGACGCTTTTCTTGGAGAAGAGCGCGCCGGTTGTGAAGCTGTATTTGAGGTCGACATCCCAGAACGGATAGAGCAGATCCCCTCCTCCGGCGCATATGAGCATGGAACCGGAATTCCTGGCTGCCATTATGCTCTCGACCTGGGCGAACATCTCGGCGTCCCTCTCTTTCTTGTCCAGGAGGTAGTTCCACTCCGGGTTGTTGGGGTATTGCAGGCTGCTTATGCGGTTCAGAAGGTTGAGCAGCTCCAAGGGGTCGGCGGAGGTCCCGTTCGCCATTTCCGTGATGTGGAGAAGGGTCTTGGACTGGGCTATCTCCACGTCCACGGCGCGGATCATGACCGCCATAGTCGGGCTCTTGAAGATGTTCTGTTTGGCCTGCTCGAGGGATTTTATTCCCTTCTCGGCTTTGACTGTGCAATCCAGGGCGTTGCCGTTCAGCACGTAGTCGGATGCTATGGCTATCTGCTCCAAAGCGTTGAGCCTGTCCACGAAAGGCTCGTAGCCTTTGCATTTGGACATCATATCGGCGGCCTGCTTGAAGTTGTTCGCCATCAGCACGAACCTTCCCGGGGTGGTGTCTGTCACCAGCTTGGAATTGTTGACCAGAAGGGCGTAGGTCGCAGCGATGTTCTCTGCCTCGACGATCTTCCCTTTGTTGTCGTTGTCTATGGCCAGGGGCTCGATGCTCTTGAGCTTGGCCTGGAATTCGAAAGCGTGGTTGGAGCTGTGCTTGGGCTTCGCGGCCTCCCCTTTGGTGAACGGGAGGACGATCAGCGGGGAGCTTATGAGGGAATTCATGTCCAAGCGGAATTCTCTGATCTCCGGCTCCACCATGGGCTTGACGTTGTTGATGTAGATGTTGTACCTGGCTATCGGGTCCACGTTCTCCGTCTGCGTAAGGGAGAACCCGCCGGGGACCGCTTTGCTTATCCAGGATTTGATCTCCCCCATCATCTGATCCATGTACGCTTTGGCGTCCACGCGCTGCTGGCTTGTTCCGCAGCACTGGCATTTCACGTAAGGGGAATCGGATTTGAGGTCCTTCTCGTCCAGCGGCGCCCCGCAGTATTTGCATCTCAGCTCGACCAATTCATCCATTCTTTTCGACCTCCACTCTGTTCGTCCGTATTTCGCTCCTATGCCCGAATCAGCTCCTAGACATCATCCTTACGGTTGAGATCTCTCTTTCGAGCGCCGCGATCTGGGCCTGGATCCTCGCTTCCATCGCGCGCATCTCAGCCATGGATTTCTGGTGGTATCCGTACGCGATTTCGTCGGCGCGGTTGGATATCGATGAGTAGCAAGCGCGGCATATGTAGATGTGCTTGTTGTCTTCCGCCCTGTTTTTGTTGGTTCCCTCGGCGCTGCTTTCGTTGGCGAGCGCGGGGGATATGTCGGCCGGGGCGGAGTAGAAGTGTATTCCCTCTCCCGATGCGCTCCTTCCGCAGACCCAGCATCTGCAGGTGTTGCTGTATGCTCTCACCCTGGCGTCGTTGGCGCTCCCGCTCTGGCCGTTCTGCTGGCGGTACCCCATGGCGATCTGCTCGTACTCAGCCGCTTGGGAAGGGTTCGCCCATACGACCGAATCGGACAGAGCCTCGTAGGAGACAGCCATGAGGTTGAAGAATTCGGAGGTCCCGGTGACGGTGGTGTCGTTGTTGAAGATCTCCTGGATGATCAGGTGCTGGTCACCGATCTGTCCCTGGAACTCTTGGGCAAGAGTCTGGAGGTTGGCGGAGACCGCTTCCAGATCTTTCTTCTGGGCCCTCTGGTTCATGAGCCCGATCTTCCTATAGGTGAGCTCGGTCTCCGTTATGAGCGGGTCGCGGTAGACGTGGGTGAGTCCGAAATCGAATTCGCTGGATTTCAGGGATTTGAGGTTCTTGAGGAGGTTCGCGTACACGTTGGGGTTGTCGAGGTTTCCCATCATGTCGATGAGAGCGATCTGAACCGCTGCGACGTCGTCCGCTCCGCCCTCTTTTTCGAGCGATTTCTGGAGGCTGCTGCGGGCTTTGCTGAAATCTCCGCGCTTGATGTATTCGTTTCCTTCCTCGTAACGGTCATTTCCGTCTTTGAACAGTTTGAATGCCATCTTATCACTGGGGGGTGTATAGCATTGTCATACTAAAAACAAAGTCCAAAGAAAGTTAATGGGAAGGTCTTTTTGCCGGCTTCCAATCGAATTCGCGCCCGATATCATCGTCTCAAGGGCTGCGGACGGGCTTCTGAAAGGGGCGCGGATCGGCAGGTCGCATCCAGACCTTTATAAGGTTTCAGATAGGCGCGGAACCAGATCCTCCGCCGGGCCGATGCTGCGAACGTCGGTACGGCCGGTGTTCCGGCACAATTCCAATAAGTTCCAAATAATTGTCAACAATTAGATGTTTGTCTAAAAATTCTAATATTATTAGATATTTATCTAATATGAAAACTTATAATTATTGTTTTATCTTTTTTCTCTCGAAACATTTATTATTGAGCAAGTCAACGGGGGAAGCATGGCAAACAGCAGGTTCAGAGCGGTCGGTGAGGCATTCGCCAAAGAAGCGGTATGCGCGGAGCCCCCGGCGCCGGTCACCTCAGACTACTATGGATGCAACGTCTTCGACAGGAGGAACATGAGGAAGTATCTGTCCTCCGACATCAGGCAGAGAGTTTACGAATCCATAGAGCAGGGCGTTACCCTCGACAGGGAAGTCGCCGAGCAGGTCGCGGCCGGCATGAAGCGCTGGGCCCAGGACAAAGGCGCCACCCATTACACCCATTGGTTCCAGCCTCTCACCGGCGGGACCGCTGAGAAGCACGATTCCTTCGCCGAGCCATACGGAAAGGGGGAATCCATAGAGATCTTCACCGGGAAAGTGCTGTGCCAGCAGGAATCCGACGCTTCCTCCTTCCCCAACGGAGGCCTCAGGAACACATTCGAGGCCAGGGGATATACTGCGTGGGACCCCTCGTCCCCGGCTTTCGTGATGGGGGACCGCCTCTGCATTCCCACGGTTTTCATATCTTACACCAAAGAAGCCCTCGATTACAAGACTCCCCTGCTCAAGTCGGAGGTCGCCGTGGCTTCCGCCGCCTCGGATCTGCTGAAATATTTCGGCATAGAGAACGACCGCGTGTTCTCTTATCTGGGATGGGAGCAGGAGTATTTTCTGGTGGACGCTTCCCTTTACGCCGAGCGTCCCGACCTGATAATGGCCGAGAGGACTCTCATCGGGCATGCTTCGGCGAGGAACCAGCAGCTCGAGGACCACTACTTCGGGTCGATCCCCGCCAGGGTCCTGGAGTTCATGAAGGATCTGGAGTTCGAATGCTACAAGCTCGGCATACCGATAAAGACCAGGCACAACGAGGTGGCTCCGAACCAGTTCGAGATGGCTCCCGTGTATGAGCAGGCGAACATCGCCATAGACCACAACCTGCTTCTGATGTCTCTGATGAGGTCGGTGGCGGACAGGCATGGGTTCAAGGTTCTCCTCCACGAGAAGCCTTTCGCCGGGGTCAACGGCAGCGGGAAGCACTGCAACTGGTCCCTCGGAACAGAATCCGGGATAGGGCTGCTCTCCCCTGGCAAGACCGATCTGGAGAACCTCAGGTTCCTCACGTTCATGGCCAACGTGCTGAAGGCGGTTTACGACAACAACGCCCTTCTGAAATCGAGCGTGCTCACCGCTTCCAACGCATACAGGCTGGGCGCCAACGAGGCTCCTCCGGCGATCATATCGTCGTTTTTGGGTGAGCAGGTTACCGAGGCCTTCAACGAGCTCCTCAGCTCCAGGGACATGGTCAAGCTCAAAGGGAGGGAAGGCTACAGCCTGGGCATCCCGCAGATCCCCGACCTGTTCATGGACAACACCGACAGGAACAGGACGTCGCCCTTCGCCTTCACCGGGAACAGGTTCGAGCTCAGGGCTGTGGGGTCGTCCGCCAACTGCTCCAGCTCCGTCTCTGTGCTGAACACCATCGTAGCCTATCAGCTCAAGAGGTACAAAGAGGGCGTCGACAGGAGGGTCGCTTCCGGCACCCCGATGATGAAAGCTCTTCTGGATGAGACCAGGGAGACGTACCGGGCATCCCAGAAGATATGCTTCGAAGGCAACGGATATTCCGAGGAATGGAAGGCCGAAGCCGCCAGGCGCGGTCTGGACTGCGGAACCAGCGTGCCGCTGTCCTACGATATCCTGAACGATCCCCGTACGGTGGAGATTTACCGCGACACCGGCGTGATGACCGAGTCCGAACTCAACGCCAGGAGCGAGATCAGCTGGGAGATATACAGCAAAAAGATCGAGATCGAAGCCAGGGTCCTCGCCGATCTGACGGCCAACCACATACTGCCGGTGGCCACCAGATACCAGTCGGTGCTCCTCGACAACGTCTCCAAGATGAAGGACATCTTCGAGGGGAAGGAATTCGGCGAGGTCGCCTCCGGGGAGATCAAGATAATCAAGGACATCGCATGCCATATAAGCAAAGCCAGAAGCCTCGCGGAAGAGATGGAGGCATATGTCGACGATATCGCCGCCATCGAGGAGGAGCGCGCCAAGGCGATAGCATTCCAGGACAGGATCGTGCCCTATCTGGACATGGTCAGGGAGCACGTGGATGCCCTCGAGATGATAGTCGACGATCAGATGTGGCCCCTGCCGAAGTACAGGGAGCTTCTGTTCATCCGCTGAGCACTATCCCGCCCTCAGAATCGGGGGCGATTCTTATCCATCCAAATGGCGGTAGCTTAAAGTAAACCGCATTGGATGCATAATCCATGGATGAGGTCTATTTCAATACGTCTAAGGCCTATCTGTCGGCCTTCCAGTACAGGAATAGGATGGAACGCAAGCTCAAGGCGATCCTGGGCGAGGAGAAGGTCGTGGGCCCGCTTGACCCGCTCATCAGGAAGGGCGTGGAAAAGGGGCTGATCGATGCCGGCAAAGGCGAGCGGCTGATCATGATATCCAACTACTGCGACAGCGTTTTCATGGCCACCGACAGGCAGGATTTCCCTACTTTCAAAGAGCTGAAGTCTTGGTCAGACGTCATCGAGAGTCTGTGATCCATGTGGCGCGGGCGATCCGTCCCTTTATGGAAACATAAGCAAAGGGTTATCATCGACTGCCGACAGTGAGCCCCATGGATGGCGAGAGCTTGGCGGAGTTCAGGATGCTGAACCCCGTATCGAAGAATGCGATGTATCTGGGCAACTGCATAACGCTGCTCGCGTGCGTCGCTATCGTCGGGGCCCCGACTTTTTTCCTGAGGGGCACACAATGGTTCCCATACGCTTTGGCGATCTCGCTTGCGATCGTCATAGCTTTGTCGGCGTACCTTCTCCTCAGCCCGCCGATCTTCTACCGCCATTATCGGTACCGCATGGACGAGGACTGCATCGAGATCCGCAAGGGGGTCATCATCCATTCCCATATCCTGGTGCCGGTGGAGAGGATCCATCAGGTCGACGTCCGCAGAGGGCCGATCCTCAGGAGATACGGCCTCGCCGGGGTCACTGTCACCACAGCCGGAGGCGTAGTGTCCATAGATTATCTGGAGGAGGAAGTCGCCGAGCGCATAGCGTCCAATCTGAACGAGAGGATCGTCGCGATGCTGAGGGCCAGGTCATGACCGAGCCCCCATTCCTCCGGAACCATTGGTCGATGGTCGCCTCGAACACCGTGAAGTCTTTGGTGGCCATCGCGATCGTATTGCTGATCACGCTCGGGATGGGGAACGAGTTCCATTTCGATCTCTATCTGCTCATGGTCGCATTGATGGTGGGATTATTGCTGGCCGTGAACATCATCGTCTGGAAGAGGACGAAATATTATTTCCTGGATGACGAGCTGGTCGTGAAGCGTTCCACGATAATCCGCTCCGAGACGCGCATACAGTATGACAGGCTGGCCTCGGTGAACGTGGAGAGGGACGCGGTATGCCGCATCCTGGGCGCGACCAAACTCTCCTTCAACCTCAATTCCAGCGTGAACGCATCCTCGGCGGAGGCTTTCATAGTCCTGAGGAAGGATGAGGCCGAGAAACTCCGCAGGGACATGGACGCGCGCATATTCGGCAGAGCCGTGCCCGTCAGCGAGGAACCCATCGAAGAGGCGGAACCGGAATCCTTGGTGCACGTGAGCGTGTGGGATATACTCCTGCATTCAGTTTTCGGGATGTCCAGCGGGCAGTTCGGCCTCGGCATGTTCATGCTGGCCTATTCCGTGGGCTCATTCGTTTACGGCGGATCCATAACGTTCTTCACGACCATCCTGTTCATATTGGATTTCCTTCTTCCGGCAGTCACCAGCTTCTTCAGGCTCTACAGATATCGCATCACCCGCTCCGGGGACGCGGTATCGGTGTCCTCCGGATTCTTCAGCACCAGAGAGGACGCGTTCATGCTGTCCAAAGTCAACTATGTCAAGGTGCGCGAGCCTCTGCTATGCCGCCTCATGGGCAGGGTCATACTCGAGGTGGAGGTCGTCGGGACCGCCAACAGCAAAGGCATCCCAATCCTCTGCCCGCTGAAGCCTAAGAAGGTAGCTATGGATCTGCTCCACAGCCTTCTCCCGGAGTTCGAGTGCGCCGGGGAGAGGATAGGGCAGGAGAGGGTCTCCGCCGTCGGTCTGTGCTTCTGGTCCGCCATCGCCATCTCGGCGTCCTGCCTCGCGGCATACGGAATTTCCAAGGGGATCCCGGCGGAATACCGTTCTGCGGTTTGGATCGCGCTGGCGGTGGCGATCGCATTATGCGCCTTCTGGGCCGTCATGGCCTACAGAACCCGCAGGTTCGCAAGCGACGGGAACATAGTCATGATGGTCACCGGCGCCTACGACCGCACCGTGAATTACATCCTCATGGACAAGATCCAGTTCGCGGACGTCATGTCTACTCCCATACAGAGGAGGGCCGGCGCGGCGAGGTGCAGGATCGGAATGCTGTCCACCGCGGGCGTCTCTTCCGTGACATCGGGCGTGTTTCCGGCCGAAGAGTTGGAAGGGATCGCGTCCGAGGTGCTGGCCAGGATTAAGGATGGAAGGTACGATTTCAAGCGTTTCCAGCGATGTCAGCCGGGGCATCCCCTCCCTTTCCTAGCGACTGCTACAATCAACTATATTTATATAGAAGAACAAACTTTAACCGTTCAGAATTCCAAGTATGGAATATTTGGAGGCAGTCAATATGGGAATGGGAAATACACCCGTCATCATCCTCAAGGAAGGAACGAGAAGAGAGAGGGGCAAAGACGCCCAGTTCAACAACATCACCGCGGCCAAGGCTATCGCCGACGCTGTCAGGAGCAGCCTTGGGCCCAGGGGAATGGACAAGATGCTCGTCGATTCCATGGGAGATGTGGTCATCACCAACGACGGAGTGACCATACTCAAAGAGATGGACGTCCAGCACCCCGCAGCCAAGATGCTCGTCGAGGTCGCAAAGACCCAGGACTCGGAGGTCGGAGACGGAACCACTTCTTCCGTCATCCTCGCAGGGGAGCTTCTCAAGAAGGCCACCGACCTGATCGACGCCAACGTCCACCCCACCATCATCGCCAACGGATACAGGCTCGCCAACGACAAGGCCCAGGAAGTTCTGAAGAACATCTCCAAGAAAGTCTCCATCGACGACGAGGAGCAGCTCAATCTGATCGCCCAGACCGCCATGATCTCCAAATCCGTCGGCGGATCCAGGAAATACTTCGCTGACATGGTCGTCGATGCCGTCAAGACCGTCGCGGACAAGGGCGCGGACGGGAAATACACCGTCGACCTCAAGAATATCCAGACCGTCAAGAAGGCCGGGGCCAAGATGGACGAATCCTACGTCGTCAAAGGTCTCATCATCGACAAGGAGCCCGTCCAGCAGTCGATGCCCAAGGTCGTCGAGAAGGCCAAGATCGCTCTGGTAGACGCCGCCTTCGAGGTCAAGAAGACCGAGATCGACGCCAAGATCCAGATCACCGACCCCAACCAGATCGCAGCGTTCGTCGCCGAAGAAGAGAACATGCTCAGGGAGATGGTCGAGAAAGTGAAGGCCGCCGGAGCCAACGTCGTCTTCTGCCAGAAAGGCATCGACGATCTCGCCCAGCACTTCTTCGCCAAAGCCGGCATCTACGCCTGCAGGCGCGTCAAGAAATCCGACATGGAGAGGCTCGGAAGATCCACCGGAGCCAGCATCGTCAACAAGATCATGGAGCTGGACGCCTCAGACCTCGGATACGCCGAGAAAGTCGAGCTCAAGAAAGTCGAGGACGAGGACATGACCTTCATCACCGGCGTCAAAGACCCCAAGACCGTCTCCATCCTCGTCAGGGGAGGAACCAACCACGTCGCGGATGAGGTCGAGAGATCCCTCGTCGACGCCTGGTCCGTCGTCAAGGTCGCCATCGAGGATGGCATGATGGTCACCGGCGGAGGATCCACCGCCATGGAGATCGCCATGCAGCTCCGCGATTACGCTGCTTCCGTCGGCGGAAGGGCCCAGATCGCCATCGAGGCTTTCGCCTCTGCCATGGAGATCATCCCCTCCACTCTCGCCGAGAACGCCGGGCGCGACCCCATCGACACCGTCATCGAGATGAGGAAGCAGCACAAGGCCGGCAACAAGTACGCGGGATTCAACCCCTACACCGGCAAGGTCGAGGACATGGCGGCTCTCAACGTCATCGAGCCCTACAGAATCGGAAAGCAGGCCATAAACTCCGCCACCGATGCGGCGGTCATGATCCTCAGGATCGACGACGTCATCGCGGCCCGCGGAGGAGCTGCCGGCCCCGGACCCCAAGACATCCCCGACATGGATGACTGATCAAGCTCGAAACCTATGCCGGGATGGGGAAGTCTGTCCCGGCCACTTATCTGACTATTAAAAGAGGCGACACTCATGACTGTCAAGTCTAAACGCAAGGACGAGGAGAAGGCCGAGGAAGGCGAAGAGATCTCTGAGCCCATCGAGGCCGAGGAGAAGCCTGCCGAAAGCGATCCCGCCGAAGAGAAGCCGGAGGCCAAGAATCCTCTGGCTGAAGCGGAGGCCAAGGCCGAGCAGTACTTGGGAATGGCCAGAAGGTTGCAGGCTGATTTCGACAATTACCGCAAGAGAACCGAGCGCGACAATGCGGAATTCAAGAAGTACGCATGCTCCTCCATAGTCAAGGATATGCTGACAGTCGTGGACGACCTGGATCGCGCGCTCTCGTACGTCAAAGAGGAAAACGATTTCGTCATCGGAATAAGGGGAGTCAGAGCGAATCTGATGAAGATCCTGGAGGCAAACGGCCTGAAGGAGATCCCCGCCGAGGGGGATTTCGATCCGAACTACCATGAAGCCCTCGCCGCCATCGAAGGGGAAGAGGACGGGAAGATCGCGGAGGTATTCCAGAAAGGATACTCCCTGAACGGAAAGGTCATCAGATTCAGCAAAGTAGTAGTCACAAAGAAAACATCTTAAATGCCGCGAGGTGAGAGAACATGTCAAGAATCATCGGAATCGATCTCGGAACGAGCAACTCGGCCGCGTCCATCATGGAAGGCGGAAAACCCACCATGATCCCCAGCGCCGAAGGAACCAGCGTAGGAGGGAAATCGTTCCCCTCATACGTAGCATTCACTAAAGACGGGCAGCTTCTGGTCGGAGAGCCCGCGAGAAGGCAGGCCGTCAGCAACCCCGACGGGACCATCAAGAACGTCAAGAGGAAGATGGGAACCAGCGAGAAGGTCACCGCCCTCGGGAAGGAGTACACCCCCCAGCAGATCTCCGCGTTCATTCTCCAGAAGATCAAGAAGGACGCCGAATCCTTCCTTGCCGAGCCCGTCGAGAAGGCGGTCATCACCGTCCCCGCATACTTCGACGACAACCAGAGGCAGGCCACCAAGGACGCCGGGGCCATCGCAGGCCTGGACGTCGTCCGTATAATCAACGAGCCTACCGCGGCCGCGCTCGCCTACGGGCTTGACAAGTCCGACGTGGAGCAGAAGATCCTCGTGTTCGACCTCGGAGGAGGAACCCTCGATGTCACCATCATGGACTTCAGCGACGGAGTGTTCGAGGTCCTGTCCACCTCCGGAGACACACAGCTGGGAGGATCCGATATGGACGAGGCCATCACCAAGTACGTCATCGGAGAGTTCCAGAAGGAGACCGGAATCGACCTCTACAAGGACAACATGGCGTTCTGGAGGGTCAGGGAGGCCTGCGAGAAGGCCAAGATCGAGCTGTCCAACACCATGCAGATCGAGATCAACCTCCCCTACATCTCCGCCGACGCGTCCGGGCCCAAGCATCTGATCCAGACCCTCACCCGCGCCAAGCTCGAGGAGCTCGTGGAGCCCATCGTCTCCAGGTGCAGGCAGTCCATCACCCAGGCGATCTCCGACGCGCACCTTTCCAACGACAAGATCGACAAGATCATCATGGTCGGCGGACCCACCAGGATGCCCATCGTCCAGAGCTTCGTCGAGAGCATCGTCGGGCCCAAGATCCAGCGCGGAATCGACCCGATGGAGTGCGTCTCCATGGGAGCGGCCGTCCAGGGAGCGGTCCTGGCCGGAGAGGTCAAGGACGTCCTCCTGCTCGATGTCACCCCTCTGTCCCTCGGCATCGAGACCCTCGGAGGGGTCTCCACCAAGCTGATCGACAGGAACACCACGATCCCCACCAAG